>NZ_JANJPM010000006.1:0-94216 GCF_026222585.1 Staphylococcus sp. SUC_1.2
TCATTATGTCTCAGGATTTTTTTATGTGTTGATAGATAAAGACTGAATTGAAAAAAGCTGATATCAAGTTATTTCAATAGTAGTACAGAAGTTAACATAATGACTTTCAATAAGAACATTTACGTCCTTGGGGATGTATTGCTAGAGTTGAACGACGTGTTCAAATTGAATCCTATCTTGCCCATTTCCTATCTAAAAAATTAAGTTTAAAAATATCGATGTATGATAGATATTATTTTAATGTCTATATATTCTCACACTTTTTGTATAATTTTTTAAAATAAGCTATTCTATATATATAGTTATTAATTAAAGTTTATAAAATATTTATAATTCAATTAATTTGTATAAATAGATTATTAAATGCTAATGATAATTTGAGGTGAGTATAATGTCAGAAGTTAGAATTCTTACTAACAATGATTTAAATCAATATATTACTTTAATATCAAATGATTCACATACTTATTCATGGGATAAACTTTATTTTCAACATGTGTCTCCAAATTATTTAAAACACATTCTATCTAAAGAAGAAGAGTATTGTAATATTTTTGGCAATTTTAAAAATGAAAAACTTGTGGCTGGTGTTACATTGCGACAACTCAAACAAGTAGGCACACAACATAAAGCAATGTTAGAAAATCTCTTTTTAAAAGACAAAAAAGACGAGATTACTTTGCAAAATTTAATCTGTGAAGTGATTAATTATGCAAAGGCTCGTCATATTGAAAAACTAATGACTTGTATTACGTCCAATCATATTAGTGCAAAGATTTTTTTCACTGCACTTGGTTTTGAAACTTTAGGGATTGAAAAAAACTCATTTAAAGTAGATGATACTTATTTCGATGTTCATTGGCTACTCTATGATATTAAATAGCCAGGATAAAAATTTTATTTATTGACATCATCGATTGTAGGATCAACCATATCGAGAAATTCAAATTTTCCATGTGTATAAATGAATTTTAAAATACAACAATTTCCAATGATATATTGATTTGCCATATCATCACCTATCCATTTTCTTAAAAAAACCTGAATGGCTGTACCATGGCTTACCGCTAAGAATGTTTTTCCATTAGAGGACTCTAATAAATTACTTAATGTTGTGACGATACGATGTTCAACTTCACTTTTCGTTTCTCCTCCGAAAGCACGTAGTCTAGTTCCAAAAATATCGTGTTTATCCCAAACTGCATCCAATAATTGAACACTATCTCCTTCAAATAGCCCAAAACTCCATTCTTTTAATCCTTTATTACGTTGATATGCTTGATCAGGTAAAACATTTTCTAACGTATCACATGCTCGTTCCGAACTAGATGAATATGCTTCGTCAAAAGTAATATGATTATGTTTAAAGTAATGACCTGCTTGCTTCGCTTGAGATATTCCTAATTTAGTAAGTGGAGAATCACTTGCACCTTGTACTTTCCCTCTTAAATTAAACATAGTTTGTCCATGTCTCATTAAATAGAGTATTTTACTCATTACATTCACCTCAATATATTTTTTAAATAATATAGGCAACTTTCTTTTACACCACTTTATAATCCATACATAGTATACCTTAATTTTTTTATACTTAAAAATAACTAAAGGTAAAAAATTAATTACTACTCGTTTGATTCTCATTATAAGGGGTATAATGAATTATAAGTTTTATAAATAAAGGAGCGTTCATTATGAATGATCATAATCAATACAATTATGTCAATCCTAATAACCTCTCATTAGATTGGGAATGTTTTGTAATAAGTAAATCAGAAATGTTACTTGATGGAGTTCCTAGTGAACTTATTCATTCGTGGTTAGATAGAGAAATTATAGAACCTTTTTCAATTAGAGATAATGAATTAAACTTTAAAACTAAAGATATATGGAATGCGCTAAAGCAACAAAATTGGTACTATCCTAATTCAAATTAATTTATAGAGGCTAATTGCTCGATTAGCGCTTTCGATAAGTTGGTGATCAACGTAATTTGACATAACATATGCTCTAATTTCTTTATTATTGCGTTCGTTTTTGGGAAATTTATGATCATTTACAATGTAGTTTGCTAAACTTCCTAGTGGTGTATCATCATTAATAAATCCAATAACAAAATCATAAAATGTCATTTTTTCCTCCTCACATTACAACATTTCAGTATCTCCTATCATCTTATTATTTCTAAATGAGTGATGTTTATTTATATAAGCAAATCAGTAAGTTAGATTTTTATAAAAGTTGTAATGTTTTAATTGGTTTTATTAAAATAATTAAAACACTTTATTTTTAATTATTCACTAAAAACATTCTATGCGGATATTAACTTTCTGTAAATGTGATGATTTTTTGAACTTTTATACTCTTCTATTTACTTTTCTGATTTTCCCTTTTAATTGATATGTTTATTAGTGTAATCATACATATTTATGACTGCCGATGAGTATATTTTAGTTTAATCGCCAGCTTTTTTTCTGTGTATTTACGAAGTAATTCTTTTAATAAGAATTAAAGTTTTACCTTTCTTTTAAAGAAGTGATATGATGATAAAAAAGACATCATTATTATAGAGGTGACACTACCTATGAATATTAATAAATTATTTTGGATTAATATTATGATTACCCTTTTATTTCTAGGTTTTAATATTACTGTCACCTATTTTCCTAAGTTAGATGATTATTTTTGGCTCATACCTGGTTTAATCATATGTGACCTTACTATTTCATTCAGTTTAATTGCCGCTATTTTGGATAAAAACCTTATAAGCGAAATAATTTTTTTAACTAATCTAATCATTTTTTTATATTATATATATCCACTGATATATAACTTTTTTTAATTAAAATGTGGGAGGTTTACAAATGAGTACACATTTAACAATTTTACTTTGGCTGGGTATTATATTTGTTGTTGCTGCTTCAATTATATTAGGGTTATTGCTAAAATCTAAAAAAGAAGAACGTAAAGAATCATATTTAGGCTTTACAGTCATCTTTTATATTTTTGGTTTTGCTTTACTGATATATGTACTAATATTTGGTATTTTATAAATAGAGTTTAAAAGAACAAAATACAATCTTATTTTGTTCTTTTTTATATATTTCTCTATAAAACAATTAAGGAGATATAAATTGAAGACTATTCAATTGAAGCGTATTATATTTGTTATTTTCATTTCATTACTATTTTTCGCGTTCCCTTCTCATACTTATGCATCTATAAGTTCCACTTCTTCATCTTCAGGAAAAGGAAATGATTTCAAATTACAACCTGGTGACATTATTCTTACAAAAGGTCCGGTATTATTTGGTTTCTTTGGACATTCAAGTATTGCTTTAGATCATGATACTGTTTTACAAATTGAAGGACCCGGCGATAAGCCTATTACTGAATCTTTCGAATCATTTAAACAGCGATTTGGCGTTAAAAAAAATGATTGGATTAAAGTATATCGTTGTGAATATCCTAATGCAGGTCAAAAAGCAGCTGATTGGGCAAAAGCTCATTATAAAAATAGTGATAAAACTTATTTAGTTACACTTAATTTAAAAAGTGAACGTTTTACATATTGTACTAAAATTATTTATCAAGCATATAAATACGGTGTAAGTAAAGATACGATAAATGATCATGGTTTACTGATTATCTCTCCATATGCTTTAGTTGATAATTTTAATAATGACTATCGCCTTAAGCTCGTAAAAACATACTAATAGTTAAAGACTATGGCGTTACGCTATACTTTTCTATACTAAGAAATGATATTTAAAGGAACAACTTATTTTTATGAAAAACAAAAAATTACATTATCGATTTTTTTATTATATGTTTTTAACTCTTATTATTATATTATTTATTCTTTTCTTTCTTTACTTTTATAAACATTTTGATTTAAAACAAAATCAATCTTTAGATTACTATGCTAACTTTAATGATTTAAAACAACATACAACAAAAAATAAAGATTGGAAAATAATCACAAAACACCGTAAGCACAGCGATACCTTAATTACAGCGATTCATGGTGGAAGTATTGAACCTGGAACCACTGAACTCGCTCGTCGTATTTCAAATATTGGTCAATATAATTTTTATTCATTTGAAGGTCTACGTTCAGATAATAATGCTCAACTACATATTACTTCTACTGTTTTTGATGAACCTCAATTATTAGATATGCTCAACCATTCGTCAAAAACAGTATCTATTCACGGATATGCAGGCGATGAACCCATTGTTTACGTAGGTGGTCAAGATAAAAAATTGGTTCAAACATTACGTCATTCATTAACTGATCATGGATTTACAGTACAAAAAACGCCTAAAGGAATTGAGGCCCTTTCCAATAATAATATTATTAATAGAGATAAAAAAGATACAGGAGTGCAACTAGAATTGACGACTCGCCAACGAGCTTTGTTTTTTAAACATAACAACTTGGATAAAAATAATAGACGATCCCCCAAAAATTATACGAGAACATTTTATAGATTTGCCGAAGCAGTAGATCAAGGTATTAAAAAAGCTCAATAAATGTAATATCGTTTTTTTAGTTTTTTAATTAAATTAAATTGGGTATATATAAGTAATGAGTTTAGGAGGCGTTTCTATGGACGAATTAACTAACGAACAAAAATATACAGTAGCAAAATTTTATAAGCTATATATGGAACGTTCAAATAGTGGTCAAACAGAGGAAGAAGCAAATAATTTTAAAGATAGTATTACAGCTCAAGATGATTATTTTTGCGATAGAAAATATAGCGATTTCTTAGAAAATTGTAAAGTTCTTATTGATCATGGCTATCTAGATGGTAATATTATGTCTGATAGAATTGATAATATTAAAGTTACAAATAAAGCTTTTACTGAAATTGAACAAAGCTTTAATTAAAAATATCCAATTTTTTCAAGTTATTCCTATTCAAGGATCTTTGCTTAAAAGTCTTAAATAAATATATTTATTTAACTATGAATATAACTTTTAAAGCCTGCACATATGTATTGAGTATGTTTCAGGCTTTTTATTTTTAATAGAGGTGAGTTTACATGAATCATTGGAAAATTAATAATATGACGAATAGAAATCTACTTATACAACAAAACGAAAATGATGTATCTATAGTTGAACCTTTAAATAATGGTTCATTTAAAATTCTATCAGAGTTTAAACTGAATACACCGTCTCTTCCTATTAATACATATGATGACCAGTTATATGTTTCAATCAATTTTAAAAATGAAGAAATTAACATTTACAATAAATCGAATGAATAACACTATTATATTAATAATTTTATTAACTAAATTGTTTTAAAAAAATAATAAAATGTTAAATAAATATTAATATTTATTATGTAATAATTATAGTAATATTTGATTGATATGTTGTAATTATGGAGGTCAGTTATGGATAACATTATATTCTATCTAGGCATTACTTTATTTTTAATCGCATGTATAGTCATTATTTTTGGTATTATTGCTATTTTTAAGAATAAAAATTACTTAAAAATGCTTGCTATGGCTATTATTATTATCTTATTAAGTATGCTTGCACTGGGTATTCATAAAGTCATTGAGAGTAATAATCCCTCTAAAAGTGACATCACTCCTGTAAAAAAAGAAAAGCCTAAAGATAATAAAACAAATAAAGAAAATAATAATAAAAAAGATAATAATTCTAAGAAAGATCATAAGGATACATCAAATGAGTCTATTCAGGACACTCCTGCCACTCAAGAAAACACACCCGCCACAGAAGAACATTCAATTCAGTCATCAGAATCACCAACTACACAACAATCAATACAACAAGAAAACCCAACTACTGAACAAAATAATGCGACTACAAATAACCAAAATTCTACACAACGACATCAAGAACCTTCAACACACCAACAAGACACATCTCAATATCAGACGAATTCAGCAAATAATGATTCAAAACAATCAAATTCTACTCAAACCCAGAATAGTCAAAATAGTACTCAATATAATCATACAAATGAATCTAATACAACAAAAAACAATACTAATAATGTAAATCAAAATAGCACATCAAATACAACTCAAAATACACAAAGCGATAATACGAATAATAATACAAACCAAATAAACAATTAATAATAAAAAAGGTAGAGTTTTGAAGCTCTACCTTTTATTTTCGACATCTTTTTAAAACTTATAAATATTTATTGAATATTACATTTAATATGCCATACTAAAATATGATACGACTTAAAACAAAGGGATGAGACAATGAAAAAATTAGCCTTACTAACACTTTCAAGCTTTCTAGTATTAGGTGCATGTAGTCATAGTAATGATACAGTCAAAGATGTAAACGAAAGTGCACATAAAAAAAATAATCCAAAAGCACACAAATCTAAAGGCAATTCTGAACGCGTAGATAGTAAAAAAATAAATAAAAACTAAAAATAAGGAGTAGAAGCGCTCTTACTATCCATCGCTTCTACTCTTATTTAATTATCATTCTTCGTATTGTTTAAAGTAATCTTCATCTAAATGGTTAAGATGAATATTTTCAATTTGTAGTGTAACATGTTCTAAATTATATTTTTCTTTCAACAATTCAGAAACTTTATTAACCGTTGAATATGGCCATTTAGTATATTCATCACTTAAAACAACATGAGCACTCAATGAACTATGGTTTGTAGTGATACTCCATAAATGAAATTCATGCACATCTATAACGCCTTCAACGCTTTTCATTGCATTAATAATTTCATCTGAATCATATCCATCTGGAATACTCTCCATTAACACTTTCCAAGCATTTTTAATTATTTTATATCCACCATTTAAAATGATAAGAGAAATGATGATACTAATGATTGGGTCAATAATTTCCCATCCAGTAAAATGAATAAGTACTACTGCTACGATAACGCCAATTGAATTTAATAAATCTCCGAAAAAATGCCATAATGCGCTTTGAATATTAACATTATCTTCTTTTCTTAAAGATCTATATAAAATAAGTGTTAAAATGATATTTATAATAAGACCTAATACAGCTACAAATATCATGATACCACTTGCTACCGATTCAGGATGTATGATTCTCAAAATGCCTTCATACATAATACCTAACGAAATAACAATTAATGCTAAACCATTTAAGAAAGCTACAATAATTTCTAATCTTAAAAATCCATACGTATAATGTTTCGTTGGAGGTTTACTTGCAAAATAAATAGCAAGCATAGACAACCCTAGTGCCAAAACATCACTTAACATATGGAATGAATCTGATAATAAAGCAAGTGAATTAGCATATAACCCACCTACAAACTCTACAATTGTAAAAATCAACGTAATAATCAAAGAAGACCAAAGCGTTGCTTTTGAACTACTTTGAAATTTCCTATGTTCTACATGATGAAAATATTTTGATTGATTGTTCATTACTTCTCTCCAAACAATTAAATTATAAATTATTTTCTTTAAAACTACCCTAATATATATTAAAAAAAACGTTACAAACATTAATATATCAACGTTTTAATGTTATTACAATAAATAATTGAAATTTAAAAACATTGTATATTTGAGGCAAAATGATTTATCACATAAATGTAAATATAAATTGCATTACATTTAATCACCACAGTTGATTTACCAATCATAAAAGTTCGTTATTTCTATTTTGTCTTAGACTAACTGACTTATATCTAGTGTTAGTCAAAAGTATTCATCATTCTTTAATTTATTAACATCATACTTACATTATTTTTTTCGTTGCATTATTTCTATATAATATTAAGAAAGAAGCTCTTCAAAAACATGAAAAAGGAAGTTATCAAATGCTTTTATTTCCTTCAAGTATTTTTATGATTTTACTAGGAAATTTAATTATTAAAAACCCACCTAAAAAGATAAACCGCTTCTACGGATTTAGAACAAAAAAATCAATAAAAACGCAACATAACTGGGACAAAGGACAAATAGACAGTTAGCATATTTTAAATATAATGAAATGAAAGATACTTATAGTGAAGATGAGAAAATTCATGATATTATCCTTGAAATTCACAATGATAAAAATGAAATAGTTTTATACAAAAATATTGCATCTTAATTATAGGGTGCATTTTTATTGGGTATATTTGGGGGCTATATTGGGGCAATAAAAATAAAAAGCCTGCAACCAATAAGGTTACAAGCTATGAGATGGAGGCGGCGGGATTCGAACCCGCGTCCAGAGGTCCTGATACAAATCTTTCTACGTGTGTAGTCTATTGATTCATTTCGCATATTGGTAAGCAATAGACAACCAACAATATGCTAGTTTGATTAAATTTCATCTAAACAGACTTCAAACGGCAGTGTTTAGCATATCCTATTAGGGTTGAATCGCGTTAACAGCACATAGGAAATGCTGTTAGGCGATGCAGAGCGCTATTACGCAGCTACTGCTAAATTATTGTTTGATTTGTCAGTTATATTTAACCGAATGTGTTGATGACGGAGACAACCCTCCGACACGCTTAATAAGCTCGGGGGACCCCTGTCGAATCCAAAAACGCCCCCGCAATATAATAAAATATAAGATACAGTTTAATTTAAACAACTTTACTTATCATAACAAATAGAGCCCGATTAAGCAACAATTATGCTTAATAACGGGCTTTCATTGCACGATCAACATCTCGTTTCATTGCTTTATCTTTCAATGCTTGACGTTTATCATGCAGTTTTTTACCACGAGCTATGCCTAATAAAACTTTACATTGTCCATGTTTTAAATACAATTTTAAAGGAATAATCGAATATCCAATTTCTCTTGTACGTTCGCCGAGTTTGATAATCTCTTTTTTATGCAATAACAGCTTTCTTGATCGTAATGGATCATGATTAAAACGATTTCCTTCTTCGTATGGAGCAATATGCATATTATTAATATACATTTCTCCACGCTTCACTTGTGCATAACTATCTTTTAAGTTCGCACTACCTCGTCGAATCGATTTAATTTCTGTACCTTGAAGCGCAATACCTGCTTCAATGGTATCTTCAATATTATAATCATGTCTTGCTTTACGGTTTTCAGCCAACGTACCTGGTGATTTTGTTTTTTTCTTGGCCATTAATGTATGTCACCTCTTTGCTGATTATTTTTTCTTACGACGCGCTTTTTTCTTAATATTTTTATCTTTATAAAAAGGTTTATGCTTAGTTGCGCTTTGTTTATCACGTTGACGTTGATTTTTACCCTTACGTTGTTTACGTTTTTTCTTTTTGTTTTTATGATGATTATCTTTGGATTTATCTAAAGATTTACCACGCGTTTTAGCTTGAATCGTTTTTCCACGAGCAGGACGCTGTGATTTATCATTTTTAGGTAATGGCATGCCAACAATTTGGAAATCTATCATGCGTTCATCTACGTCTACATGAGTAACTTTAACTTTTACCTCATCACCAATTCTAAACACTTTAGCATGTCGTTCACCTATCAACGCCATTTGTCGTTCATCAAATTGATAATAATCATCTGTCATATTAGAAATATGAACCATACCTTCTATCGTATTTGGTAATTCAACGAACATACCAAAATTGGCAACAGAGCTTACAATACCTTCAAATTCATCACCAATATGTTGAATCATATACTCTGCTTTCTTCAACTCATCTGTATCTCTCTCTGCTTCAATTGCGCGACGTTCACGTTGAGATGTATGTTCTGCTAATTCTGGTAATGTTTCTTCCCATTTATGCATCTCTTTATGATTCATAGAGTGATCGACAAGATACTTACGAATTAAGCGATGGACAGTTAAATCTGGATAACGACGAATCGGGGAAGTAAAATGTGTATAATATTCTGCTGACAAGCCGAAATGACCTAAATTTGTATCATCATAATGTGCTTGTTGCATCGAACGTAACATCATTGTTGAAATAACCATTTGCTCAGAACGACCTTCAACTTCTTCTTGGATAGATTGTAATGTTGAAGGATGAATATCTTCACCTGTGCCTTTAACCATAATACCAAAATTAGTAATAAAGTCGAAGAACTGGCGTAATCGATCTGATTTTGGTTGTTCATGAACACGATAAATAAATGGCACTTCTAATTTGTTAAAATGTTCAGCAACTGTTTCATTGGCTGCTAACATAAATGATTCAATTAAACGCTCTCCTTCACCACGTTCTCGCAATATTACATCTGTAGGTAGTCCTTCTTGATTGACCAACACTTTAGCTTCATTAATATCAAAATCAATTTCACCACGACGTTTACGCATATGGATAAGTCGATTAGATAAATCTTGTGCTAAATCTAACATTGGGACAATTTCACTGTATTGTTGACGCACTTCTGTGTTTTTTTCGGTAATAATTTGATTCACTGCATCATATGTCATACGATAGTTTGAATGAATAACACTATCAAATATGTCATGATCCACCACTTCGCCACGCTCATTTATTTCCATACGACAACTTAACGTTAAACGATCTACTTCAGGATTTAATGAACAGATACCATTACTTAAACGGTGTGGAATCATTGGAATAACACGGTCTACTAAATATACACTCGTTGCTCTATCATAAGCTTCTTTATCTAGCGCAGAGCCTTCTTTTACGTAATAACTTACGTCTGCAATACTTACTGTCAATTCCGTATGGCCATTATCTAGACGTTTAACGCTAATTGCATCGTCTAAATCTTTAGCATCTGCACCATCTATTGTAATTGTAAGATCGTTTCTTAAATCTCTTCGTCCCTTAATTTCTTCAGGTTTTATTTCTTCAGGGACTGATTCCGCTTCTTTTAATACCTCATCAGGAAATTCAATCTCAATTCCATGCTGATAAATAATTGAAAGAATATCTACTCCTGGGTCATTTTTATGACCTAGAATAGCAGACACATGTCCTTCTGGATTATCTGTACCATCAGCATATTTTGTGATTTGGACAAGTACTTTATGACCATCTACAGCTCCAAGACTCTGTCCTTTAGGTATAAATATATCTTGCATAATACGTTTATCGTCAGGAATGACAAAACCAAAATGTTTTGCTTCACTATACGTACCTACCACTTGTGTGACAGAGTGTTTTTCTATAGATTTTACTTCACCTTCAACTTTTCCACGATGCTCTCCTCTGGATTTTTGTAATTCAACTATTACTGTATCTCCATCTAAAGCACGATTAATCTTTGTTGGTGGAATAAAAATATCTTCAAGTTCTTCGTTTTCTGGGCGTAAAAAAGCAAAGCCTTTTTTATTTTGACTTAAAGTACCTCTTATTAATTTTGAACTTAAATTCTTATTTGATACTTTACGTTGATAGCGATCTGTCTTTGTTCGCTCTACCAATCCTGCTTGTTCAAGTTCAACGAGCACCTTTATTAATTCTCTAAATGAGTCGGCACTACTAAGACCTAAAGCATCTTGAAAGTCTGATACAGACATCGGTTCATAATCAGGTTGTTTTACAATTTCTTCAATGGATTGCTTTAAATTCATCATGCTCCTCCTTTCTTCAATCAATTATTTTTATGATTTATTCAGACCAGTCTAATCCTTCTAAAAACGCATATACATCTTCAAACACTTGCTCTTTTTCTTTATCAATTGTAATGACATGTCCTGAATTTGCATACCATTTAATTTGTTTTTCATCTGAATCTACATTTTCGTATATATAATTTGCTGACTGAGGATCAATCATTTCATCTTTTTCAGCTTGAACTACTAAAATGGGATCTAAGACTTCATCTACATCATTACGCACGCGACTTAACGTATCACTAAGTTCTTTGAGTGTTTCAGTAGGATGAAAATCTTCCATTTCTTTATCAATCGTTGCTTGGTCTTTACCTTCGTATTTTTTAAAATTACGTGCATATTCTAAAAAACCTTCATAGATTGTACCTTCTGTTTTTACTTCGGCAGGTGCACACATTGTTATGATACCTTTTACAGGACGGTTTAAACTTAACTTCAATGCAAATACGCCGCCTAATGACAATCCAGCTACCGCTATGTCTTCATAACCTTGTTCTACAAGATAATCATAGCCATCAAGTACATCTTTAAACCATACATATGGACTAGACTTTAATATTTCTTCTGGCGGTGCAGCATGACCTTCATACTGTGGCGCATAAGAAGTATAACCTTTTTTTTGTAAAAATCTACCAAGTTGTCTTACATCTGAGGAATTACCTGTGAATCCATGTAAGAGTAAGACTGCTCTTTTACCTTCTTGGAAAAAGAAAGGTTGAGGTAACTTAATTTGCATTTTTTATCCCTCTCTAACAAAAATTATAATATGATTACTTTTTTTATTTTGTACTAATAGACTGCATTCATTATATAATCAATCTATTTTATTCCCTGAATAGCTTAAAAATATGCATTGATGATTATATTAAAATAATGACTTCTTTATAAAATGTGTTAACTCTATTATAAATAAAAAAGCCCGACATTGATATCGTCGGACCTTATAAACCAAAATAACTTATTCCAATCATTATTAAAAAGAAAATGATGGCTAACACAATTGTTAATCTATGCAAGAATAAATCGACGCCACGTTGTTTTTGCTTACCAAATAACTGTTCAGCGCCCCCGCTAATCGCACCCGAAAGTCCATTACTTTTACTTTCTTGGAGTAATACAACAGTAATTAATGCAATACAATCAATAATTAATAAGACCATAAATAATGTATGCATGAAAAATGTCCTCCGTTCATTATATACGTTCCGAATTATAACATATTCTTAATATAGTTATCAAATACTATCGATTAAATGTACTTTTACGTACAATTGAAATAATTAACATATATATTGCTAATATTGCTGAACCAATCACGACGATTAAAATAGGTAAAATAAATAAAACCGATTTTGTTTCAATAATAGCATTTAACACCATTGTTAAGTTGACAAGTGTAAATAATACATTTGATACATATACGGCAAACATAAACCACCAAAGATATTTATGTCGATTCCATAAAGCAATCACTCCAGCTAAATATGCAAGAATATACATAATACCTGTATATCTAAAACTATTTAAAATATTATTTACTGCACTGCTTGACGCTTTTTGATGTGCTAGTGTTAACAGTGTTTTAGCAGTGCGAGCATCTAAAGCAATAAAATTATGGATAATTAATAATATACAAAATACAAGCGAACTATATCCAATCAATTGACCAGTAATACGTTCTCTTTTATTTGACTGATTAAGTTGTTGATCCATCTTCAATTCTCCTTCTTTCAATTACAGGATTATTATATCAGTTTCATCAATGAAGTTAAATCTTACACTTCTATACTATTATTTAAAATTTTATATTAAAAAAAGCCTGTCATAGTCTCAACTCTATGACAGGCAAACGCGTGAACTCTATTGACTTTAGTATATTACTAAAATTATTTATCTAAATTGTAGAAAGATTTAATTCCGTCAAATTTTGCTGTTTCAAATAATTCATCTTCAATACGTAGTAATTGATTATATTTCGCAATACGATCTGTTCTTGATAATGAACCAGTTTTAATTTGACCAGCATTTGTTGCTACTGCGATATCAGCAATTGTTGTATCTTCAGTTTCACCAGAACGGTGAGATACTACTGCAGTGTAACCAGCTTTTTGAGCCATTTCAATAGCATCAAATGTTTCAGTTAATGTACCAATTTGGTTTACTTTGATTAAGATTGAGTTACCAATACCTTGTTCAATGCCTCTAGAAAGAATTTCAGTATTAGTTACGAATAAATCGTCACCTACTAATTGAACTTTATCACCGATACGATCAGTTAATTGTTTCCAACCGTCCCAGTCATTTTCATCCATACCATCTTCAATTGTAATGATTGGATATTTACTAATTAATTCTTCTAAGTAGTCAACTTGTTCAGCTGCGCTACGTTTCGCACCATGTTCACCTTCGAATTTAGTGTAGTCATATACACCATTTTCATAGAATTCAGATGAAGCACAGTCAAATCCTAAGAATACATCTTCGCCTGGTTTGTAACCAGCTTTTTCAATCGCTTTAATAATTGTTTCAACTGCATCTTCAGTACCGTCAAATCTTGGAGCGAAACCACCTTCGTCACCTACAGCAGTTTCTAATCCACGTTCACTTAAAATTGATTTTAAGTTATGGAAAATTTCAGCACCCCAACGTAATGCTTCTTTAAATGATTCAGCACCAGTTGGTAAAATCATAAATTCTTGGAATGCAATTGGTGCATCTGAGTGAGAACCACCGTTAACAATATTCATCATTGGCACTGGTAATTGTTTACCGTTAAATCCACCGAAATATTTGTATAATGGTTGACCTAATAAGTCAGCTGCTGCGCGTGCAACGGCAATAGATACACCTAAAATAGCGTTTGCACCTAATTTACCTTTGTTAGGTGTTCCGTCTAATTGAATCATCATTTTATCAATTGATACTTGATCTAAAACTGAAAATTCACCTTCAACGATTTCTGGAGCGATAATTTCGTTTACATTTTCAACAGCTTTTGTAACACCTTTACCGCTATAACGTGATTTATCTCCATCACGTAATTCAACTGCTTCGTGTTCACCAGTAGAAGCACCTGAAGGTACTAAAGCACGACCAAAAGCACCACTTTCAGTTAATACTTCAACTTCAACTGTTGGGTTACCACGTGAGTCTAATACTTCGCGAGCATAAACATCTGTAATAATTGGCATAATAAATAATCTCCTTTAAATTTAGATTCCTTAATTATTATAACTATTTTTTGTTATTTAATAAAATATTTATACTAAGATGACTTAATATTAAATCATCTTATCATTTACAGTTTTACTAATGCTTAATTAAAGATTCACCTGTCATGTCTGACGGTTGGTCAACATTTAATAAGTCTAGTAATGTAGGTGCTAAGTCACCTAAACGACCAGTTTCACGTAATGTTACATCTTCTTTAGTAACAATTACTGGAACTGGGTTTGTAGTATGAGTAGTCATAGGTTGATCATCATCAGTTAAAACTTGATCTGAGTTACCATGGTCAGCTGTAATAATTGCATAGCCATTCATATCTAAAATTTTATCAACCACTTCACCTAAACATTCATCTACTGCTTCAATTGCTTTGATGGTTGGTTCAAGCATACCACTATGACCTACCATGTCAGGGTTAGCAAAGTTTAAAATAATTAAATCTAAATCACCTTTGTCTAACTCTTCTAACAATGTATCTTTAACTTCGTATGCACTCATTTCAGGTTTTAAATCATACGTAGCAACTTTAGGTGAATCGATTAAGCGACGACGTTCACCTTCAAATTCTTCATTACGTCCACCACTCATGAAATAAGTAACATGTGGGTATTTTTCAGTTTCTGCAATACGTAATTGTTTTAAATTATTATTTTGAGCAACTTCACCAATTGTATTCGTTAAATCAACTTTTTCAAATACGACTTCTGCATCAACATTATCATTGTATTTAGTAAACGTTGCATAGAATAAATCATTTACACGCTCAACTTTAAAGCCGTCAAATGCTTTATTTGTAAATATTTCAGATAATTGTGCTGCTCTATCAGGACGGAAATTGAAGAAGATAACAGCATCACCATCTTGAACACCTTCATTTTGTCCTTCAACTATGAAAGGTTCAACAAATTCATCTGTAACATCATTTGCATAATTCGCTTCTACACCTTCTTTAGCATTCGCATAAGAAGGACCTTCGAAATTGCGAATAGCATTATAAGCTTTTTCTTCACGATCCCAACGTTTATCACGGTCCATTGCGTAATAACGACCTGAAATTGATGCGAATTGACCTACACCAAGTTCTTTGAATTTAGCTTCTGTTTCTTCAATATATTTAATTGCTGATTTTTGATCTACATCACGACCATCTAAAAATGCATGTACATACACTTTATCTAAACCTTTTTGTTTAGCAAGTTCTAATAATGCAAATAAATGTTTGTAATGACTGTGAACACCGCCATCTGAAAGTAAACCAAATACATGTAATGCTGAATCGTGATCTTTAACGTGTTGAGCTGCTTTACCTAACACTTCATTTTCGTAGAAATCACCATCTTCAATGGATTTATTAATACGAGTTAAACTTTGATAGACAATACGACCTGCACCTATATTCATATGACCTACTTCAGAGTTACCCATTTGACCTTCGGGAAGACCAACATCTAAACCACTTGCTTCAATTTGAGTCGTAGGATATTTGTTGTAATAACGATCAAAATTTGGTTTATGCGCTTGTTTTACTGCATTACCATGTTCACTTTCACGGTTAGCAAAACCGTCTAAAATAATTAATGCTGTTGGTTGTTTAGCCATAATTATTTAGCACCTTCTAACAATTGTACAAAATCATCTACTTTAAGTGATGCGCCACCAACTAATGCACCATCGATATCTGATTGAGCCATATATTCTTTAACATTATTTGGTTTCACACTACCACCATATTGAATACGAGTCGCATCAGCTACATCTTGACTAGACACGTCTGCTACTGTTTTACGTACTTGTGCACACATTTCATTTGCATCTTCTGAAGTAGCTGATTTACCAGTACCGATTGCCCAAATTGGTTCATAAGCAATAACAACTTCTTTAAGTTGATCTTCTGACAAGCCTTTTACTGCTTCTTTTACTTGGTTGCTTACTACTTCGTTAGCTTTGCCATTTTCTCTTTCTTCATCTGTTTCACCAACACAAATAATTGGTGTCATTCCATGATTAAATACTGCATGTGCTTTTTTATTTACATCTTCATCTGTTTCATGGAATAATTCACGACGTTCTGAATGTCCAATAACGACATATTTAACACCTAAATCAGCTAATGCTACTGGAGAAGTTTCTCCTGTATATGCACCATTATCTTCAAAATAAGTGTTTTGAGCACCAATTTTTAATCCTTTTGCTTTGCCATCATTCACTAGAGAGATTAATGCATCTAATTGAATTGTTGGCGCACAAATTACTGATTCAACTTCCTTTTCATCAGGTAATGTAGGTAAATTGTTTACAAAGTCTTTAGCTTCTTGAACTGTTTTATTCATTTTCCAGTTACCAGCTATGATTGGTTTTCTCATTATTGACACTCCTATTATTAATAAATTTAAACTTAATTATAAATATTTACGTTCTTTTATTGTTTTCCCATGAAAATCATAAAAGAAACATTTTTATTATTCAAATAAATATTATTTATCGTTAATTGCTTTGATACCAGGTAATTCTTTACCTTCAAGGTATTCTAATGAAGCACCGCCACCAGTTGAAATATGAGTGAAATCATCTTCAAATCCTAGTGAAATTGCAGCCGCTGCTGAATCACCGCCGCCGATAATTGTGATTGCATCTTCTAAGTTAGCAATTGCTTTACATACACCGATTGTACCTTTAGCAAAATTACTAAATTCAAATACACCCATAGGTCCGTTCCATACTACTGTGTGAGCACCTTGTAATTCTTTAGTAAATAACTCGATTGTTTTTGGTCCAATATCCATTGCTTCTTGATCACTTGGAATTTCATCAATAGACACTTCAGTGATTTTAGCATCATTTGAAAATTCTTTAGCTACTTTACAATCAACAGGTAATACAATTTGATCGCCATTTTTTTCTAAAAGTTCTTTAGCAAAGTCAATTTTATCTTCTTCTAATAAAGATAGACCAATTTCTTTACCTTGTGCTTTTAAAAATGTATATGCCATACCGCCACCAATAATGATTTTATCAGCGATATTCACTAAATTTTTAATAACACCAATTTTGTCAGATACTTTAGCACCACCTAAAATAGCCACAACTGGTTTATGTGGATCATTTACCACACCACCGATAAATTTAATTTCTTTTTCCATTAGGTAGCCTGCAGCTGTTTCTAGATGAGTAGAAATACCAACATTTGAAGCATGTTCACGGTGTGCAGTACCAAATGCATCATTTACAAACACATCACCTAATGATGCCCAATACTTACCTAATTCAGGATCATTTTTAGATTCTTTTTTACCATCTAAATCTTCAAAACGAGTATTTTCAACTAATAATACATCGCCTTCATTTAAATTTTTAATTGCAGATTCTAATTTTTCACCGCGTGTTTCTGGAATAAACACAACTTCTTTGCCTAATTTTTCAGTTAATGAATCCGCTACTGGTTTTAAAGTTAACTCTTTTTTATCACTTTCTTCTTTAACTTTACCTAAATGAGAGAATAATACTAATTTACCGCCTTGTTCTAAAATATATTTAATTGTTGGTAAAGCTTGAACAATACGGTTATCATTTGTAATTTCACCGTTTTTTAAAGGTACATTAAAATCAGCACGTTCAAGTACAACTTTCCCTTTTAAGTCTAAATCAGAAACAATTTTTTTTGCCATTATAATTTCCTCCTTTAAATAGGAATTATTAATATAAAAATAAGCGGAGAAGCGTTAGTGCTCCCCGCTTACTCATAAGCTAACTTAATTCAACATTTTATATAAGTGTACTGAGCACAAGTTTTTATTAAACTAGGCTACGAAATTATTTAGTTAATTCAGCTAAATATTCTAAAGTACGTACTAATTGAGAAGTATAAGACATTTCGTTGTCATACCAAGCAGCTACTTTAACTAATTGTTTGTCGCCAACTGAGATGACACGAGTTTGAGTTGCATCGAATAATGAACCAAAGTTCATACCAACAATATCTGATGATACGATTTCATCTTCAGTGTAACCGAATGATTCGTCAGCAGCATTTTTCATTGCTTTGTTAACATCTTCAACTGTTACTTCTTTTTCTAATACAACTGTTACTTCAGTTAATGAACCAGTAGCTACTGGTACACGTTGTGCTCCACCATCTAATTTACCATCGATTTCAGGAATTACTTTACCGATAGCTTTAGCTGCACCTGTTGAGTTAGGTACGATGTTTTGTGCTGCTGCACGTGCACGACGTTTGTCACCTTTTTTGTGTGGACCATCTTGAGTCATTTGGTCGCCAGTGTAAGCGTGAATAGTTGTCATTAAACCTTCAACAATACCAAATTCGTCATTTAAAACTTTAGCAACTGGTGCTAATGAGTTTGTAGTACATGAAGCACCTGATACTACTGTTTCAGATCCGTCTAAATCTTTGTGGTTTGTGTTAAATACGATAGTTTTAACATCACCTTTAGCTGGAGCAGAAATTAATACTTTTTTAGCTCCTGCATTAATGTGTGCTTCAGCTTTTTCTTTTTCTGTATAGAAACCAGTACATTCTAATACTACGTCGATATCTAAATCGCCCCATGGTAATTTACTTGCATCTGGTTCTTCAAAAGATTTAACTTCTTTACCATTTACACGGAAACCACCTTCAACAACTTCTACGTCTCCGTTAAAGCGACCTTGCATAGTGTCATATTTTAATAAATGAGCTAACATTTCGTCGTCTGTTAAGTCGTTTACTGCAACTACTTCAATACCTTCTACGTCTTGAATTCTTCTGAATGCTAAACGACCAATTCTACCAAAACCATTAATTGCTACTTTTACTGCCATTATAATGGCCTCCTTTAAAATGATATTTAAAAAGTTAAATAACTTTTTATTCCTTATTTAGTATTACTTTAGCTGCTGCTTCATCAGTAATTAATATTGTATTTTTGGGAGCAATACTGAGATATGCTTTGATAGCTTCTCCCTTAGACATGCCGCCAGCAACAGCATATATAAATTCTTTGCTTTCTAAATCTTCAAGTTGTAATCCAATAGTTTTTACTTTTTGAACTACATGACCTTGAGCGTCAAAATAATATCCGAAAGCTTCTCCGACGGCTTGATGATGTTGAAGTCTTTCAATCACCTCATCAGATGATTGTCTACGATGCGCCATCTTCAGCGCATCACCAATACCGTGTATTGTTATATTTGCTTGTTTAATCTTTTCTAATGTGTGCACAACTGATGGTTCCATCAGTAATGTATTATATGTTGATTCGCTTACATTATCTGGTACATATAGGGTAGTATAATACCCACCACTTTGTTGTGCCATACTTGCTGCAATTGTATTTGCTTGATAAACCATATTTTCACCAAGACCACCACGTGCCGGAACAAAAAACACATTAAATGGTAATAAATGCATTGCTCGGCTAACATTAGCCATTGTTGATCCGCCTGTCACTGACACAATTGCATCTTCATACAATATATCTTCTAGTAAATGACCTGCTTGTCTACCCATCTCAGACTTAACTTCTTCATGCATGTCAGCATTTCCAGGTATGACATATACTTCTTTAATTCCAAAGTTGGACTTAATATGTTTAGCGTAATGATTATCATCTTTATACACTTTAAAGTAATCGCTTAATTGATTAAGTACTTTTGTACCTTCTTCAGTGATTTCCATACCAGTTGATTTTACTTGTATAAGATTTTGCTTTTTTAATATATCTGTTTCTGTTCTTAAGACTCTTTCTGTAATATCCATATGTTCGCTTAAACTTCTACGCCCAACAGGTTCATTATTTGAAATTGTCGTTAAGATAGAGAAACGTCGATACATTTTATCAACTAAGTCAGGAACCAACTTTTGTTGTAGTTTAATCAGGTCTTTCACTACTACCTTCCTCCTATTTTTCTCAAAAGGTAATCGAGAGTTAGAGGGGGTTTGACTTTTTTTGTCCCAGGTGGGACAAAATTCAACCTCTTTACAATTGCAATACTACTATTGTCGTTATAAAAAAGCAAGTGAAAACCTTTATTATTTTAAATAATCTGTTAAATATTTAAAATAGGGTATAGTAAATGCAATAGAGTTAACCTTATAGGTTTTTCAAAAATGATGAATTATAATTTAAACATTAACTAGATAGGAGGAAGCACTTTGAAATATAAAGACAATAAGGATGTAGAAGTTTTAGATCCTTCTGATAATAGATATAAAGATGATAACTATTTTAAAAGAGAACAAGAATATCGAGATATTTCTGAACATCACAATACAATACGATATCACTATGGTTGTGGTTGTCCTTTTGGTTGTTTCTCTTCTATTTTTATATCGATTGTTCTTTCAATTATCTTAACATTCTTGCTTAACTGGATATTTTAAAAAAACCTAGAGATACACACATGGTAAAATGTGTATATACCTAGGTCTTTTTTTATTCTTCGTTTGAAAATCTTTGAGATTGTTGGGTATTATTTTTTGATTCTGAAGTAGTTGAACTAGATGATTGTGTTTTAGGTTCGGCAGTAGATGGTTGCATCGTTGATTTTTGTGTTTGGGATGATTGATTTGTATTAGCTCGTTCTTGTGTAGTAGTTGTGTCATTGTTACTTGACTTATGTTGTGATGTTTCAGTTGAAGCATTAGAACGAGAAGATTGACTTGACTGAGTATTTTTAGTTGATTTATCTGTTTCTTCTTGCGTTGCTTTTTCTTGAGTCGGTGCGTTTTCTTTTTCTTGAGTTGGTGCGTTTTCTTTTTGTTGAGTACTTTGAATTTGATTTGTATTAGGTTGTTTTGTAGATGTTTCTTTAGAAGATTGCTGCGTTTGTGCTGTTTTACCTTGATTAGTAGGTTGTACTTTTATTGAATTATTTTGCTCATTAGAATAGTTATCAGTGACATTTGGATTTTTTACGTTATCTAATTTATTTTCTTTACTATTATTTGTATTGTTTTCACTTGTTGTATTTTCTTGCGTACCTTCTTCATTCTTTTTATCACTTTTAGTATTTTTATCTTTCTTATCTTTATGTTCTTCCGTTGACTGATTATTTAAACGTTCATTGACTCTGTTTGAATTATCTACAAAAGCAAAAACTGCAAACACCAATCCACCAAGTAATAGAAGCACAATAAGTGTACTAATTATTTTAGAAATACCACTCATCTTTTTCTTTTCATGTGCTTCATAGTCTTTAAGATTTCTATTTTTTTTTGACATGGACTCCCTCACTTCTTAATTATCTATTCATCCTTTAATATAGCAATCTATTTTACATTATTTCCTTTTAAAAAAATAAAAAAACACTTAAGTACATATATAAATGAAATACTCATTCAATTATATATGATAACATCATATATAAATAACTACACTATCAATATGATGTAAATTTTGGAGTGACAAAATGAAAAAAGATACTTTTAACACATTATTCAAACATCATTCAAGCAATAAAATTAAATCTATGATGTTAAGTAATGATGATTTTGATGAAAGTAAAAACTCAAAATTTGATATATTTATTGGCATTTTAATTCCTATAATCATATTATTCTTAATCTTATTTATAAAGTAATATAATAGATACTTGAAAGAGAATAGAAAGAAATTAAAATGACTTTTGTTTTGTATATTAGTATATTAAAGGTATAAACATACTTTTAAATATTCTACTATTCTCTATGGCAAATCTACACTTATATTATAGCTAAATTTAGGTAATTTAATGACCGTATTTTCTAAAGTTAATGACATATTATTGAATAAATCTTGAATGCTTTTTGAGCATCTTTCTCTACATTGTCATTAAAAAAATTTATTTTCTTTATAAAAAATGAGGTGTTAGTAAATGAAACAATTTTTAATTACTGGTGGAACTGGAATGGTAGGTAGTCATTTAGTAAATGAAATTAAAAAAAGAGAGGCTCATATTACAATTTTAACTCGTAGTGATAAACAAAGTGATGAGCCTAAGATTACGTATGTTAACTGGTCTAAAAAAGGATGGGAAAATCAAGTACCAGATATTGATATAGTTATTAATTTAGCAGGAGCTACATTAAATAAACGTTGGACATCCTCTTACAAACAAACGATTATGACAAGTCGTATTCAATCGACTGAATCTTTAGTTCATTTATTTGAGCAACGTCAACATAAACCTGAAGTGCTTTTTAATGCCAGTGCTTTGAGTTATTATCCTCCAAGTTTACATCGAACTTATACAGAACAATATCAAACACTTCCTTTTGATTTCCTGTCAGATGTTGTTTATCAATGGGAACGATTTGCTCGTCGTTTCGAAAATTTTGGTACACGTGTTGTATTGGGAAGATTTAGTATGATTTTGTCTTCTGAAGGTGGCGCACTTCAAACGATGAAACTACCATATAAATTCTACGTAGGCGGCAAATTAGGTTCTGGCCGTCAATGGTATTCTTGGATTCACATAGATGACTTAGTGCGTGCGATTTTATTTACAATTGACGAATCAAATGCAAAAGGTCCATTTAATATGGCTTCTCCAATTCCTGAACGTCAAAATTTATTTGGTTATACGCTTGGACGTACGATGCATAAACCACATGAAACATGGGTGCCATCATTCATTATGCGTGCTGTACTAGGAGAAATGTCGACAGTAGTTCTCGATACTCAAAAAGTCTTACCTAATAAATTAGAAGCATTAGGGTTTAATTTTAGATATAATAATTTAAAAGTTGCACTTGAAGACTTAATTAACGAATAATATTTGGAGATTTAGTAATGAATGACAACAAGTTAACGTATATCTTACTACTTATCGCTAGTGTATTTTTAATTTTAAATGGTGTCTTTGCTTTCGAAAAGAGTATTATTATGGTACTTTTATCTTTTTTCTTTATTATTATAGGATTATTATTAGGGTTTGTAGCTATACATTATTTATTAAAAACTAAAAAACCATAAAAAAAGGAAGAGCATCAATGCTCTTCCTTTTTTACATGTTAAACAATTCTATTTACATATCTTCAGGTTGCATTACATGATCAATTAAACCATATTCTTTTGCTTCATCAGCAGTTAAGAAGTTATCACGATCAGTATCTTTTTGAATTCTTTCAATACTTTGACCTGTACGTTCAGCTAAAATACGATTCAATTTTTCACGTGTTTTTAAGATATGGTTAGCAGCAATTTCAATTTCTGTCGCTTGACCTTGAGCGCCACCTAATGGTTGATGAATCATAACTTCAGCGTTTGGTAAGGCAAAACGTTTACCTTTTGTACCAGCTGCTAATAAGAATGATCCCATTGACGCAGCCATACCAATACAAATTGTTTGTACATCTGGTTTAATGTGTTGAATTGTATCGTAAATAGCAAATCCTGCTGTTACACTACCACCTGGAGAATTGATGTATAAATAAATATCTTTTTCAGAATCTTGAGCTTGTAAGAATAATAATTGTGATACAATTGAATTTGCAACATTATCATCAATTGCTGAGCCTAACATAATAATGCGGTCTTTTAATAGACGAGAATAAATATCATATGCGCGTTCACCGCGATTTGTTGTTTCAATAACTGTAGGAATTAAATTCATTATATTTCCTCCTTGTAATTAACTGTTATATTTATTTTACAATAAAAGTCAAAAATGGTCAAAAATAATACCTTTACATTTATTTGACGTTGCGTTTTATAATTTTATACACTATTCATATATTCAAATTGTACTGTTAATTATATATTTAGTACAGAAATTAGTTTTTATATTATACTCCTCGTAGTGTAATGGATAGCACGTAAGATTCCGGTTCTTAAGATAGAGGTTCGATTCCTCTCGAGGGGGCTATTATTAAAAATAGGATGAAACGTTATATTAATGTTTCATCCTATTTTTTAAAACACATTTTATTTTATAATTCGACTTTTTCTCCATTTCTAATTTTATCAGCGAGTTCATTTAATTTTCGTAAGCGATGATTTACTCCTGATTTAGAAATAGGCCCATTTGATATCATTTCTCCTAATTCTTTCAAAGAAATTTCTTGATGTTCTACTCGTAATTTTGCAATCTCTCTTAAACGATCAGGTAAATTATCTAAACCTATTTCTTCATCAATTAATTGAATGCTTTGTACTTGTTTCATAGCTGCACTCACAGTTTTATTTAAATTAGCTGTTTCACAATTTACTAATCTATTGACAGAGTTTCTCATATCTCTCACTATTCTTACATCTTCAAATTTTAATAGTGCTTGGTACCCCCCTATCAAACTTAAAAACTCAGAAATTTTCTCCGCTTCTTTCAAATAAGAAATACTTCCTTTTTTTCGTTCTAAATGCTTAGCATTCAGTCCATAACTGTTCATTAGTTTAGTTAATCCCTCAGCATGTCCTTCATATTGAGAAAAAATTTCTAAATGGTAGGAAGAGGTTTCTGGATTATTTACTGATCCACCCGCTAAAAATGCCCCTCTTAAATAGCTTCTACGCATTTCATCATCTTTAATCATACTCGCATCAATGTCATGAACGAAAATACCATTTTTTAAAATACCTAATTCATCAAGTATTTCTTTAGCACGTACTTTAGTTCGACAAATGTAAATATTATTCTTTTTTAATTTCATTTTTTTTCGTACTAAAATTTCTACTTCGACATTAAAAATACGCTTAATTAATGAATATATTCTTCGAGCCGTAGTCGCATTTTCAGTTTGAACATTAATTACAAATTGTTGATTAGATAAACTGAGTGCACCGTTCATCCGAATCAAAGCGCTAAGTTCAGCTTTAGCATTACTTTCATCGACTTCAATGCGGGTCAATTCATTTTTCATATCTGATGCAAAACTCATTGATGCTCCCTCCTTTTCTCATCATCATTATTATATGTAATTAACATCTCAAAATATATAACACTCTATATCAAATTATTTTTTAATTCATTAAAATTTATTTTTTAGGTTTAAATTGAATTGTACTTGTTAATTCAAGTGCTAAATCATATACAAGTTTAGCAAGTACCTTTGTATTATGACGAACAAAGACATGGTCATAAATTTCTACAAGATTTTTAGAAGTAATCATTTTAATATTATTTTCTGTTAATTTTATTTTATTCGTACTTACAGGATGAGCATTACGTTCTTTATATCGTTGAAGAATCTGTTCATCAAATGCATCATTACTACAAATAACATAATCAATAAATGGTTCACCAGCATGTTGATGAATAGCTTTAACATGATCGTAGACATCATAATCATTTGTTTCTCCTGGTTGAGTCATAATATTAGAAATGTATAATTTCGGTGCTTGTGAACTTATTATTGCTTTAGAAATACCTTCAATACACAAATTTGAAATTACACTTGTATACAGTGAACCAGGACCTAGAACAATTAAATCCGCTTCTTGTAAAGCATCAACGGCTTCCTGCATGGGTTCTACATTAGATGGTTCTAAATAGACACGTCGAATTTTTTTATTTTTTTTAGGTATTTTAGATTCACCTTTAACAATCTCACCATCTTCTAAAACAGCATTTAACATAACATTAGTATTAGTAGATGGAATCACTTTTCCTTTAATGTTTAAAATTTTACTTAATTCTTTCACTGCATGACCAAAGTCATTTTTTATATTTGTAAGTGCTGCAAGTAATAAATTACCTAATGAGTGACCTTCAATTTGATGTTCTTCAAAACGATACTGAAATAATTCTTCTAGAATTGGTTCTGCATCACTTAGCGCTGCAATGACATTTCTAATATCTCCTGGAGCAGGAATAGACATTTCATCTCTAATTTTACCTGTACTACCACCATCATCTGCAACTGTAACAATAGCAGTAATATCTATTGGATATTCTCGTAACCCTCTAGCTAGTACTGAGAGTCCTGTGCCTCCTCCGATTAGTACTACTTTCAACTGTTTCATTTCTTCACGCCACTTTCAATATGTGCATCTCTATGATGAACATACACATTATAATCAAATATATCATTTAACTCTTCTCCGATACGTTTAGCTAAGGCTACAGAGCGATGTTGTCCGCCAGTACAACCTATTGCTATAACCAGTTGTGATTTACCCTCTTTTTTATAGCCTGGAATCATAAAAATAAGTAAATCCATTAGTTTTTCAAAGAAAGTTTCAGTTTCTTTCCATTTCATCACATAATTATAAACTGCTTCATCTTCTCCAGTCATCGGTCTCAAGTCTTCAACATAATATGGATTAGGCAAAAAGCGTACATCGAATACTAAATCAGCATCTTTCTGAATACCATGTTTAAATCCAAAACTAGTTACATTAATACTAAATGAATTCATTTTTTCATCGGCGAAATGACGTTTGATTCTTTCTTTTAATTCTTTAGGCTTTAACTCTGTAGTATCAATAATATAATTCGCTATTGATCTAATATTTGAAAGTAATTGTTGTTCTTCTAGAATTGAATCAATTAAAGACATTTGACCATTTTGATTTAAAGGGTGCGCTCTACGTGATTCTTTATATCTAGAAATTAATTTTTCAGTTGTAGCTTCTAAAAACATAACATCTACAATAACATCATTTCGCGTTTTAATTACATCAATTTCATCTATAAGTGATTTAAATAACTCTTTTCCTCTTAAATCAATTGCAATTGCTACTTTTTGAAGTGAAGGGTTACCTTGCTCCATTAACTCCACAAGTTTAGGTAGTAATATAGGTGGTAAATTATCTACACAGAAAAAGCCAATATCTTCTAAACATTGAATAACTAATGATTTACCAGCGCCAGACAATCCTGTAACAACTAATAGTTCACTTTTGCTCATTTCATCATTTATTTGATTAACCATTCTAAGCACCATCCATTTAAGCATACATGTATTTATATAACATCATAGCATATATTTTTACCTTGCTAACAATTTGTATCGACTTTACTGCTAAGAAAAAAGCTAGTAATAATACTTCTATCAGAAGTGATTATTCTAGCTTTAATTAATCCCTTAAGCTTCTTCTTTATCTTTTAATTCTTCGATATAATCAATTGCACTTTGTGCAGCAATACTACCATCACCTGTAGCAGTTACGATTTGACGTAATCCTTTATCTCTCACGTCTCCAGCTGCAAAAATCCCTGGTACAGAAGTAGTCATATCATCTTTTGTAATAATATAACCCATATCATTTGTAATACCTAAGTTATTAAATGGTGCTGTTAAAGGTTTCATCCCAATATAAATAAATACACCGTCTGCATCTAACGTTTGTTCAGACGCATCTTTTGTTGAAACTAACGTTACAGATCCAACTTTTCCATCTTTTTCATTAATTGATTTCAAAGTGTGACTCCAAATAAAATCAATTTTTTCATTTTTAAATGCACGATCTTGTAGAATTTTTTGGGCTCTTAATTCGTCTCTTCGGTGAACAATTGTTACTTTATCAGCGAATTTAGTAAGGAATGCGCCTTCTTCTACCGCTGAATCGCCTCCACCAATAACAAATATATTTTTGTTTTTAAAGAATGCGCCATCACATACTGCACAATAACTTACGCCACGGCCACCTAACTCTTGTTCACCAGGGACACCAATTTTTTTATATTCTGCACCTGTTGAAATAATCACTGCTCTAGCTGTTATAGTTTTATTTCCTAGATTAATCACTTTGTGATCGCCATTATCTTCAATTGATTTGATATCTCCATATTGATAAGAAGCACCAAATTTTTTCGCATGTTCAAACATTTTTGTTGATAAATCTGGACCTGTAATCATTTCAAACCCTGGAAAATTTTCAACTTCTTCCGTATTTGCCATTTGTCCTCCAGGCATACCACGTTCAATCATCACTGTATTTAGATTTGCACGTGATGCATAAACTGCAGCAGTCATTCCAGCTGGTCCAGCCCCAATTATCGCAACATCAAAATCTACTTCGTTCATTTTTATACCTCCTACGTTTATATTAATACGCGCATTATATAGTATTATTTGCTTTTCATAAATTTATATGCTCAATAATTTATCAATTGCGTTATCTAATTTATATCTTGTAGTATTAAAAATTTCAATGATTTTCTTTTTAGTTATACGCTTTTTATGATAACGGTAATATAAATAAACATGTGCCGCAATATATCTATTTAACTCTTTAAAATTAACGCCTTCAACGATTAAAGCTTCTCCTTTATCAATCCAACTGACAAATAATTCTGTATCAAACGATAGTTCTTCAACGTCATACATTTTCTTTAATCCTTTATGAATAAAATCAAGCTTATTTAAATGTAATCCTTGAACTAAGTAAGTTAAATATAACTTTTCATAGTCATTCATGTTTTCCAATACTGACCAAATGTCTTCAGTCATTAGTATTTCTTTTCCGTTTAACTGATTTAATAAAAATACGCCATATAATCGATAATGACTGTCATCATCTAATAATAAAGGTAATATTTTTTGTTCAAATGTATATTTACTTTCTTCTAATACCCATGGGGCATATCCAACATCTACTTCAGAAATTTGCAATAATTTATCCCAAAATAATTTACTTTGTTTTTTATTTCCTAAGTAATAATAGTTATAGCTTAAAGCATTAAACATTTGAATTGAAACAAACTTACCCTTTTTATATAAAGGTAATAAAAGTTGTTGAGACGCTTTGTACTGTTTGAGATAACTTAGTACAATACCTAACTTAAAACTTTCATCTTCGTTCATCGGCATCACTTTATTTAATATTTTTATATATTTGTGATACTTCTCTGTTTCATTAGTATTATATAATAGCAATGTATAATGACAGAGTGCATGTACATCCGAGTTATCTTCAGCAAGCAATGTTTCGAATAATTCTTTAGCAATCTCATATTCACTCAAATAAAGATAACACATTGCTAGTAAATTTCTAATAACGCGATGCGACTGAATATCATCGTTTTGTTTTAAAATATACGTTCGTGCTTCTTGTAAACGTCCTTGAGCGAATAAATATTGAAATAATAATTGAACTGCAAATAATTGTGCTTCCATTTCAATTTTATTTTCTTCAATATAAGAAACTTCGAACATTTTTTCTAATTCTTCTCTAAAAGAATCATCATTTGATAAAACTACATAATTAATACCAAACAAGAAGGCCTTGTTTGGCTCGTTAAGTTTAATATTCAGTTGACTCAATTGATAATAACTTTCTGCTACATTATGATCATTTATAATGCTTTCATAAAACATTTTTTCTGCTTTTTTATTCAAATTCAATTCATTTAAACAATCGGCATACTTAAGTCTTATATCAAAATCTTCAGGTGACAAATCTAGCACATTTCTATAATATTCAGCTGCTTTTCTATAATCTCTCTGTTTATATTTTTGATCTGCCATCTTTCGATAAAAATTCTCATCAAAAGTCATTGGAATAATTTTTTGTTCCTTTCGTGCCATGCTTTGTCACCACTTTCTTATTTATTATGAATTTGCATGGGGTTTCCAAAAGCAATAGTATCATCGGGAACATCTTTAGAGACGATAGTACCTGCTTTAATTATAACGTTATGACCGATTTTCACCCCAGGTAAAATGGTCACATTTGCTCCAATTAAAGTATGAGAACCAATGTCCACTCGTCCATAACGATACTCATTTACTAAAATTTCATGCGTTAATATTGTTGTATTATAACCAATAACAGTATTACTGCCAATAGATATTAACTGGGGATGAAAAATATCAGGCATTACCTTATAGGCAAATGCAGTTCGTTCCCCAATTGACATCTTCAAGAAATGAATATAAATATAACGTTTTACATTTAAAAAAGGAATAAAGCGACTTATTTCTATTATTACTGTATTTTTTAACACTTTAGAAAAACGAACAAATTGGTAAATGCGCCATAAGGGATTCATCGACTGTGTATTAATAATAGTTAATCGTCTCATTATTTTACCTTCACTCTTGAATTCCAAGTTAATGGTCCAGCATTTTTATAAATAACTGGTTGATGTTTGATTCGACGATAGATAATTAAAATAATACCCATAATCATTAAAATAACTGAAACAAGTTGAGCTACGCGAATATGACTTGTTAACATTAAACTGTCTGTTCTTAATCCTTCAATAAAGAAGCGTCCTATTGAATACCAAATGAGGTATAATGAAAATGTTTCTCCAACACGTAGATGCTTTCTAAGGGTAATTAATATAATAAATCCAAGTATATCCCAAATAGATTCATATAAAAAAGTAGGATGATAGTATACACCTTCAATATACATATTTCGAATAATAAATTCTGGAATATGCATGCTTTCTAGAAATGTTCTTGATACCGGTCCACCATGAGCTTCATGATTCATAAAATTGCCCCATCGCCCTATACCTTGAGCTAATATAATACTTGGCGCAACAATGTCTCCAATTTGAAAAGGATTAAGATTTTTCAATTTACATAGAATAATTCCAGTAATAAAGCCACCTATTAATCCACCGTGAATAGCTATCCCGCCATGCCAAATTTTAGGTATTTCTGATGGATTTTCCATATAATAAGGCCATTGAAATATAACAAAATAAATTCTTGCAACTAGAAATCCGAAAATTGCACAATAAAAGATAATATCTACTAATGTATCTTTATGTAATCCTATAGATTTCAAGCTTTCTTGAGCAATAAAATATCCTATTAATATTCCTACTGCAATAATAATTCCATACCATTTTATCGATAAAGGACCTATATCGATAGCAGTAGGATTGATATAATTCAAATTAAAAAGCATATACTATTTCCCTTCATTCTGATTCCCATTCTTGATAATTTCTTCATTCAAACGTTGATTAAATTCTTCAGCTGTATTAATACCCATGATATTTAAACGATAATTCATTGCAGCTACTTCTATAATAACAGCAACGTTTCTTCCTGGTCTTACAGGGATTGTTTTTTTAGTTATTTCTGTATCTAAAATCTTTAATGTTTCTTCATTTAATCCAACGCGATCATATAATTTATTCTTATCCCAATTTTCAAGATTTATATTTAACCGTATTTGTTTTTGGGTTAGAATTGACCCCGCTCCAAATAAAGTCATGACATTGATAATTCCTAGTCCACGTATTTCTAATAAATGTTCAATTAACTTAGGTGGTGTACCAACCAATTCGTCTTTCGTAATTTCACGGATTTCAACATTATCGTCTGCTACTAAACGATGACCTCGCTTTACTAATTCTAATGCTGTTTCACTTTTCCCGATGCCAGAGTCTCCTGTAATTAATACTCCTACACCATATACGTCTACTAAAACACCGTGTAGAGAGGTCGTTTTAGCTAACTCATGTTCTAAAAATGTCGTTAATCGACTCATTAAACTTGTTGTAGCATCTTTAGAAACAATCAAAGGTGTATCCATTTCTTGAGCCGCTTCAATCAGTTCTTGAGGTGGCTCTAATCCTCTTGTCACAATAATTGCTGGCGTTTCAGGACGACATAATTTTCTCATTCGTCCCCGTCTTTCTTCATCTGGTAATAAATTGTAAAATGATAATTCAGTGGTACCTAATAATTGAATACGATTTGCTGCATAATGAGAAAAATAACCTGCCATTTCTAAACCAGGTCTAGAAATATCAATGTTTTTAATCGTTTTATTTAATCCTTTTTCTCCAGTAAATAGCTTCAGTTTTAATACTTTAACCAATCTATCTGTCGTTAACATGAGTTCACCTCAAAATTCCCTTGAATTAATTCATCTCTTATCATATCAAAAATATAACAATATGTTATATAAAAAAACACTATCGCACATTAAATGCTATTTTATTCATCTCGCACTTTATCACGTTCTAACACTGTTTTTAAATACTTACCAGTATAAGAAGCTCCCACACTTGCAATGTCTTCTGGCGTTCCAGTTGCAACGATAGTACCGCCACCTTCGCCACCTTCTGGTCCTAAATCTATAATATAATCTGCTGTTTTAATAACATCTAAATTATGTTCAATAATAACCACTGTATCTCCATTTTCCACAAGGCGATTTAATACTTTTAATAATCGACTGATATCGTCAACATGAAGACCTGTAGTAGGTTCATCTAAGATATAAATTGAGCGTCCTGTAGAACGTTTGTGTAATTCTGAAGCCAGTTTCACACGTTGTGCTTCCCCACCAGAAAGTGTGGTTGCTTGTTGTCCTAAAGTAATATAGCCTAATCCTACATCTACAAGTGTTTGTAATTTTCTATGAATTTTAGGAATATTTTCAAAGAAATAAGTCGCTTCTTCTACTGTCATTGCTAATACATCTGCAATATTTTTCCCTTTATATGTGACTTCTAAAGTTTCTCTATTGTATCGTTTGCCATCACACACTTCGCATGGAACATATACATCTGGTAAGAAGTGCATTTCTATTTTAATGATGCCATCGCCTTTACAAGCTTCACAACGACCGCCTTTAACATTAAAACTAAAGCGTCCTTTTTGATATCCTCTAATTTTAGCTTCATTCGTTTGAGCAAAAACATCTCTAATGTCATCAAATACACCTGTATATGTCGCCGGGTTAGAACGTGGTGTTCTTCCTATAGGTGATTGATCAATATCTATAATCTTATCTAATTGATCAATACCTTTAATTTCCTCATGCTCTCCAGGTTTAACTTTAGAATTATTAATTGTTTGAGCTAATGATTTATATAACACTTCATTAACTAATGAACTTTTACCTGATCCAGAAACACCAGTTACAACCGTCATTACAGACAATGGAATATCTACATCAACATCTTTTAAATTATTACTTTTTGCACCTTTTATTGATATTTTACGATTCGTGATTTCTCTACGATGTTCCGGTACGTCAATACGTTTTTTACCGCTCAAGTATTGACCTGTTAAGGATTTCTTGTCTTTCATTACCTTTTTAGGAGTCCCACTTGAGACAATTTCGCCGCCATGGTTACCTGCACCAGGTCCGACATCAACAAGGTAATCTGCTGCTCTCATCGTATCATCATCATGTTCAACGACAATTAGTGTGTTACCTAAATCTCTCATCTCTTTTAATGTATTGATTAAACGATCATTATCGCGTTGATGTAACCCGATAGAAGGTTCGTCTAATACATAAAGCACGCCTGTCAATCGTGATCCAATTTGAGTAGCAAGACGAATACGTTGTGCTTCTCCACCTGATAATGTTCCTGAAGAACGATTCAGTGTTAAATAATCAAGGCCTACATTATTTAAAAATGTCAATCTTGAAATAATCTCAATTAAAATTTGTTTAGCAATCGCTTTGTCTTGCTCTGATAACTCTATATTCTCATAAAATTTGAGTGCATTTTTAATTGAATATTCTACAACTTCTCCAATATTGTATCCACCAACATATACTGAAAGTGCTTCTTTACTTAAACGTTTACCGTGACATGTTTCACACGGAAGTTCAGTCATATATCTACTCATCATTTCACGTGTATATTCTGATGGTGATTCGTGATAACGTCGATCTATATTAGCGACTACGCCTTCAAATTTCATTTTTCTACGGCGTGTGCCTCCATTTCGACTATGAAATGAAAACTCAATTTCTTTATCGCCTGACCCATTCATAAGAATACCTTTTTGTCTATCAGTCAATTTTTTATATGGCTTATCCATATTAATTTTATAAACTTCACATACTCGTTTTAATAATGTTGGATAAAAGTCGGAACTTGTAGGCTCCCAAGGTTCAATCGCACCTTCATTTAAAGTTTTATTAGTATCAGGAACAACCAAATCTAGATCTACTGTAAGTCTTTGACCTAATCCATCACATGTTGGACAAGCACCGAATGGGCTATTAAAACTAAACATTCTAGGTTCTAATTCACCTATAGAAAATCCACAAATTGGACAAGCATGATTTTCAGAGAATTTGAGATCTTCTCCACCAATGACATCAACAGTAAGGTTTCCTTCACCTAGCTCTAAACTTGTTTCTATTGAATCTGCTAATCTTGTTTCTATTCCTGATTTTACAACTAAACGATCTACAACTACTTCAATAGTATGATTTTTATTTTTATCTAGTGCAGGAACCTCGTTTACATCGACCACTTCACCATTGACACGTAATCTGACATATCCCTTTTTGCCAATATCTTCAATTAATTTTTCATGGCTCCCTTTTCTATGTGAAACTAAAGGAGCTAAAATTTGAATTTTAGTTCTTTCTTCTAATTCTAATATACGATCTACCATTTGCTGGACGGTTTGCGATTCAATTTCGATTCCATGATATGGACAAAATGCTTTCCCCACACGTGCATATAATAATCGAATGTAATCATATATTTCAGTCACAGTAGCTACTGTAGAACGCGGGTTTTTACTTGTCGTTTTTTGGTCAATTGAAATTGCAGGTGATAGTCCTTCAATGGTATCAACATCTGGCTTATCCATTTGTCCTAAAAATTGTCGTGCGTAGGCACTTAACGATTCTACATAGCGACGTTGTCCTTCAGCATATATTGTGTCAAATGCAAGTGATGATTTTCCCGACCCAGAGAGACCAGTCATCACTATAAGTTTGTTCTTTGGTAACTCAATATCGATATCTTTTAAGTTATGTGCTCTTGCACCTTTAACTACGATACTTGGACCTTTCATGTAATAATCACCCTTCTGCTTTTAGTTCAAATAACATATCTCTCAATTCTGTTGCTCTTTCAAAGTCTAAATCTTTAGCTGCTTTTTTCATTTCTTTTTCAATATTTTCAATTGTTTTCTGACGTTCTTTCTTTGTCATTTTCTTAGGTACTTCAGTTTGTTGCTTTTCATTTGTTTCATCATTATCCACTGTTGCACTAATGACATCATGTATTTTTTTATTGATTGTTTTAGGAGTAATACCATATTTTTCGTTATGTGCCATTTGTATTTCTCGACGACGCTGTGTTTCATCAATTGCGTACTGCATAGAGTCTGTTATCTTATCGGCATACATGATAACTTCTCCTTTATCGTTACGTGCAGCACGTCCGATAGTTTGAATAAGTGAACGATTTGAACGTAAAAATCCTTCTTTATCTGCATCTAAAATAACTACTAACGACACTTCAGGTATATCAATACCCTCTCTAAGCAAATTGATACCTACTACAGCATCATATGTGCCCATTCTTAAATCACGTATAATTTCTATACGTTCAAGTGTTTTGATTTCAGAATGAAGATAATTCACTTTAATTCCTGCCTCTTTCATATATGTTGTCAAATCTTCACTCATTTTTTTAGTTAAGGTTGTGACAAGTACACGTTCATTCCTATCAATTCTTTCTTGAATTTCACTGAGTAAATCATCAATTTGATTCTTCGTAGGTCGAACATCAATTTTAGGATCTAATAAACCAGTTGGTCGAATAATTTGTTCTACCATTTTATCAGTATGTTCAATTTCATATGGACCAGGTGTTGCTGAAACATAAACGAGCTGTTTAGTTTTTTGTTCAAATTCTTCAAATTTAAGCGGACGGTTATCCATAGCACTTGGTAAACGGAAACCATGATCTACGAGTACTTTTTTACGTGCTTGGTCTCCATTAAACATACCTCTAATTTGTGGTAACGTCACGTGCGACTCATCTATCATTACAAGCCAATCATCACCAAAATAATCAAGTAAAGTATAAGGTGTGGAACCAAGTGGTCTTAATGTTAAATGAACAGAATAATTCTCTATTCCTGAACAAAAGCCCATCTCTCTCATCATTTCTAAGTCATAATTTGTACGTTGTTCTAGACGTTGTGCTTCTAATAATTTATTTTCAGCTTTCAATTCTTTTAATCGCTCTTCAAGTTCTTTTTCAATACGTTCAATAGCGACTTTCATTTTTTCTTCTCTAGTAACGAAGTGGGAAGCAGGGAATATAGCAAAATGTTCTCTTTCACGTATCACTTCACCAGTTAGATAATTTACTTCTCTGATTCTATCAACTTCATCGCCAAAGAATTCTACTCGGATACACATTTCTTCCCTTGAAGCAGGAAAGATTTCTACAACATCTCCTCTTACTCTAAATGTACCACGTTGAAAATCGATGTCGTTTCTTGAATATTGAACATCGACTAATTTTCGAAGAAGCTCACTTCTATCCATTTCCATCCCTACTCGAACGCTAACAACTAAATCTTTGTATTCTTCTGGATTACCTAAACCATAAATACAACTTACACTTGCAATAATAATCACATCATCACGTTCGAATAAAGCACTTGTAGCTGAATGTCGTAACTGATCAATTTCATCGTTAATTGAGGCGTCTTTTTCGATAAATGTATCCGTTGATGGTACATATGCTTCAGGTTGATAATAATCGTAGTAACTCACGAAATATTCTACCCTATTTTCAGGAAAGAACTCTTTAAATTCACTATACAATTGACCTGCTAGCGTTTTATTATGCGCTATAATTAATGTAGGTTTTCCAACTTCTTTAATAACATTACTCATGGTAAATGTTTTACCAGTACCCGTTGCACCAAGTAATGTTTGATGACGTTTACCAGCTTTAACACCTTCAACGATTTTTTTTATGGCTTGAGGCTGGTCCCCTTGTGGTTCAAATTCAGAATTTAATTTAAAAGGATGATGTTCTACCATTCTTTCAAGCGCCTCCTCAGTTTATTTTATTAATTGTTTATTTCAGTATAAATAATATTATTTATACTTATTTTAACAAAAAAGCGAATAAAAAAACAAACGTTTGTTCGCTTACGTTTGCCATCATTTTTTATACATATATAAAAGATGAGACACAAATATAAATTCACTTCTATATTTATGCCTCATCTTAATATGTTGACGTATTTTTATTAGATATGTATTAATAATATAAAACAAATGGTATAGTACTGCAATTTTTTGGCTTAGTCTTGATGTTTGTGAAATTCTAAATTATCAATAATCACATAACCAGCTAGGATAGATACTACATCTAAAAATATAATCCATTCATTATGAAAAAATCCTTTATACACTGAAGCGGCAATTAATATCAATGTTACAATAACGCCTACCCATTTACTTCTGGTAATGACACTAAATAAAATAACTAAGATACAAGGAAAGAAAGCAGCTAAAGTATACCATACCATTATATTCACTCATTTCTTCTTCGTCGTTCTAAGATTGACATTGTTGTTTCACGTAGTTCAGCACGAGGAATAAAGTTTTCTGTAAGCATTTCCGGTATAACGTGATCAATAAAATCTTGTACTGAACTTAAATGATCAAATTGCATTATTGTTTCTAGGCTATGTTCATAAATTTCAAAAAACAGATCTTCCGGATTACGTTTTTGAATTTCACCAAACGTTTCATATAATAAATCAATTTTATCAGCTACTGATAAAATTTGGCCTTCTAAAGAATCATCTTTTCCCTCTTGAAGTCTTTTACGATAAATATCTTGGTATGGCTTCGGAATTTCTTCATTAATGAACGTATCTACCATTTCTTCTTCGACTTGAGAAAATAACATTTTTAATTCTCTACTTGCATATTTAACTGGTGTCTTAATATCCCCTGTAAATACTTCTGCAAAATCATGGTTAAGGGCTTTTTCATACAAGCTTTTCCAATCAATTGAATTACCATGATATTCTTCAACTGTTGCTAAGTATTGAGCTATTTTAGTAACTTTAAATGAATGTGCTGCAACATTATGCTCAAAATATTTGAATTTTCCTGGTAATCTTATTAATTTTTCAAGATCAGATAAACGTTTAAAGTATTGATGAACCCCCATAATGCGGTTATACCTCCTTATATTATTAAATAGAAATTATACTTGTATTTATTATATCAATCAATCGTTTAGTAAAAAGTTTTAATTGTGATAATTTCATAACTTTTATTTCTTTTTTTAAACAATACATTGCATTATTAATAACTAAAAAAACATCAACAAAACACAAGCTTTGTTGATGCTTTAACATTATAAATCCTTTGAAAATTTAATGTATAAAATTATAACTAGACGAATTATAAATTGTTCTATTTGTAACATCATTGAAATGACCATTCCAATTCATCTCTGAAACATAAAACGAACCATCATTGTTCACACGTTCTACGATGCCCACATGACCATAATAACCCGCTGGTGTTTGGAAAACAGCACCCACTTCTGGACGATGATCGACCACTAAACCAGCATTTCTAGCTGAGCTTGCCCAATTATTTGCATTTCCCCAATAGCTCCCTACTGAACGTCCTAATTGTTGTCTACGATCAAATGCATAATATGTACAGTTACCAAAATAATAATGATTACCTTGGTTATTTAAAGCGCTATTATTATAATATACTGGTGCACTTACTGTTTCAGTATTGTAATTATTACTAGTAACATATGATGGAGACGCTACATATGACGCAGTTTCAGCGCTATTATAACTTAATGGTGCAGTTTCAGTTTCACTTGAATAAGGCGTAGCATATACACTACTATCACTTATCAATTGACTTTCTAATGTTGCTGAACCTTTGTCACTTACTGCGATTAAATCACCAGGATGAATTAACGGTTTTACTCCTGGATTAAATGCATATAATTCATCTAATGTTAAATGATGAGCATTCGCAATGTTGTTTAATGTATCACCCGATTTAACTTCAACAATATCTTTATCAGGTACAACTATTGAAATATCTTTTTCAACTTCCTCATTACCTATATGATTTAATTTTTTTATCTCATCTGCAGTTGTAGAAAATTGTTGTGCCAATGCTTCTACATTTGTTTTTTCTTTAACAATGTGTGTTTGTTGTGCATGTGCTAACGTATTTAAACCTGTAATTGCTGCAATTGAAGCAAATGTTACAGTCATTGATTTTTTTAACATGTTGTCATTCCTTTGCTGTAGTGTATGCTTGTTCATTAATACTTTAGCATAAACAACATTAAAAAAGAGGAATGTTAAAACCTTGTAATATAAAGGTTAAATAACACTCCTAAATTAGTTTAAATTGATTAAATTAGTAATATTACAAGTCACGAATTACATTTTAAAGTTAGATTTATTTAGATTTTAAAATTTTATTTTTTATTAATAAACAACTCAATCAATCATTTTGTGACATCGTTTGTCGTAAATAAGCTTCTATAAATGGCGCAATATCTCCATCCATTACTGCATCTACCTTAGCAGTCTCTTCATTTGTACGATGATCTTTTACCATAGAATATGGATGGAATACATACGAACGAATTTGACTACCCCATCCTATTTCTTTTTGTTCACCACGAATTTCTGCCATTTCACGTTCTTGCTCTTCTAACTTCAATTGATATAATTTAGATTTCAACATTTTCATTGCAGCTTCACGGTTCTTGATTTGAGAACGTTCATTTTGGTTATTCACTACAATTCCGGTTGGATGGTGAGTAATACGGATTGCAGACTCTGTTTTATTGATATGTTGTCCACCTGCACCTGACGCTCTAAATGTATCTACTGTAATATCATCAGGATTAATTTCTATTTCTATCTCATCATTATCAAATTCTGGTATAACATCACAAGAAGCAAATGACGTATGACGTCTTCCAGATGAATCAAAAGGTGAAATTCTTACAAGTCGGTGTACTCCTTTTTCTGCTTTTAAGTAACCGTAGGCGTTATGACCTTTAATCAATAATGTAACGCTTTTTACTCCCGCTTCATCACCTGGTAAATAATCGATGGTTTCTATTTTAAAGCCTTGTTGTTCACCATATCTTTGGTACATTCTTAATAACATGCTAGCCCAGTCTTGAGATTCGGTCCCTCCAGCACCAGGATGCAACTCTAAAATAGCATTATTTGCATCATGTGGACCATCTAATAATAATTGTAATTCAAACTGATCGATTTGTTCTCTGAATGATACAATATCTTGTTCTAAATCTTCTTTGATTTCATCATCATATTCCTCTTGAAGTAATTCCCATGTTGCATCCATATCTTCTAATTTATGATTGAGCTCATAGTAACCATTAACTATCGATTTTAATGCATTATTTTTATCAATAACATCTTGAGCTTTATTTTGGTTATCCCAAAAGTCTGGTTCTGTCATCATTTCTTCATATTCTTGAATATTTGTTTCTTTATTTTCTAAGTCAAAGAGACCCCCTAATTTGTTCTAAATCATTATTATATTCATCAATATTACGTTTGATTTCTGATAATTCCACTATATATGTCTCCTTTATTTATAAATTCTTTAAATAAAATACGAGATCGCGACAAAAGCTTTTAAATGATAAGCAATATACGTCTCGATCTCGCCTAATTATAATTACTTGATATTAATCTTCTTTACCATGGCAATTTTTATATTTTTTACCACTACCACAAGGACAAGGATCATTACGTCCGATTTTTTCACCTTTTACAATCGGTTGTTTTTTTGCTTTTTCTTTGCCATCTTCAGCAGATACGTGTTGTGCCTTGCCAAAATCTGTTGTTTTTTCACGTTCAACTTGTTCGTCTACTTGAATAACAGATTTTAATATATATTTAGACGTATCTTCTTCAATAGCTTGCATCATTAAGTCAAATAACTCGTGTCCTTCATTTTGGTAATCACGAAGTGGATTTTGTTGTGCATATGAACGTAAGTGTATACCTTGGCGTAACTGATCCATTGTATCAATATGGTCAGTCCAATGAGTATCAATAGAACGTAATAAAATCATACGTTCAAATTCAGGCATTTGATCTCCAATGTTTTCTTTTTGGCTTTCATAACCTTTTTCAATTTTAGTCCATACCACTTCAAAAATGTCTTCAGAATCTTTACCTTTAATTTCTTCTTCAGTTAATTCTCCTTCTTGAATAAACACATCATTAACATAATTTATAAATGGTCCATAATCAGGATTATCATCTTCATCGTTAATATAGTAGTTAATCGCTCTCTGTAAAGTAGTACGCATCATCGCAATAACAATTTCTGAACTATCTTCTGAATCTATAATGCTATTACGTTCATTATAAATAATTTCACGTTGTTTACGTAATACTTCATCATACTCGAGAATACGTTTACGTGCATCAAAGTTATTTCCTTCAACACGTTTTTGAGCTGATTCAACTGCGCGTGAAACCATTTTAGATTCTATTGGCGTTGAATCATCCATACCTAAACGATTCATCATTTTTTGAAGTCTTTCAGAACCAAAACGAACCATTAATTCATCTTGTAATGATAAGTAGAAACGACTATCCCCTTTATCTCCTTGACGACCTGAACGACCACGTAATTGATCATCAATACGACGAGATTCATGTCTTTCAGTGCCTATTACTGCAAGGCCACCTATTTCTTCTACGCCTTCACCTAATTTAATGTCTGTTCCACGTCCAGCCATATTAGTAGCAATAGTAACTGCACCTTTTTGTCCTGCATTGGCTACAATTTCAGCTTCTCTTTCATGATTCTTCGCATTTAATACATCATGACGTATACCGCGTTTTTTCAATAAATTTGAAATGTATTCACTTGTTTCTACTGCAACAGTACCTAATAAAACGGGTTGCCCTTGTTTATGTTTTTCAACCACATCGTCTACAACTGCATCAAACTTTCCTTTTTGACTAATATAAATTAAATCAGACTTATCTTGACGTTGAACAGGTTTGTTCGTTGGAATTTGAGTTACTGTCATATTATAGATATTACGGAACTCTTCTTCTTCAGTTTTAGCAGTCCCAGTCATTCCAGCTAATTTATTATACATACGGAAGTAGTTTTGGAAAGTAATTGAAGCCATTGTTTTAGATTCATTTTGAATTTTCACGCCTTCTTTAGCTTCAATAGCTTGATGCAATCCTTCAGAAAAACGACGTCCAGGCATTGTACGACCAGTGAATTGATCTACAATTAATACTTCTCCATCTACGACCATGTAATCGACATCGCGTTGTAAAGTCACATGTGCTCTTAAAGCAGTATTAATATGACTAATAATATCTACATTTTGAACATCATATAAATTATCAATTTTAAACATTCGTTCTGCTTTATCTGCACCTTGTTCTGTTAAATGAACAGCTTTTGTTTTTTCATCATATTTATAATCTTCATCCGCTTTTAACATCTTAGCAAAAACATTCGCTTGAGTATAAAGAGACGTTGACTTTTCAGCTTCACCTGAAATAATTAGCGGTGTTCTTGCCTCATCTATTAAAATAGAGTCAACCTCATCAATAATAGCAAAATGTAATGGTCTCATTACGCGTTCTTCCGCATAATTCACCATATTATCTCTTAAGTAATCAAAGCCTAATTCATTATTTGTACTATAAGTAATGTCTTTTGCGTATGCTTCACGTTTTTCTTCAGTAGATTTGCTATTTAGATTTAAACCAACTGTTAAACCTAAAAACTCATATAATTCAGCCATTTCTTCACTTTGAACACTAGATAAGTATTCATTGACTGTAATAACATGAACACCTCGCCCTGCTAAAGCATTTAAATACGTTGGCATTGTCGCAGTTAATGTTTTACCTTCACCAGTTCTCATTTCTGCAATATCGCCTTTATGAATAGCAATACCACCCATAACTTGGACTTTATAAGGTGACATGTTAAATACACGTTTTGCACCTTCACGTACTAATGCAAATGCTTGTGGTAAAATTTTATCTAAATAGTCATTTTGTTTTTTTACATCTTCAATTGCTTGTGCTTCTTCTTGAAATTGCTTTGTTTTATTTCTGATTTCTTCGTCAGTTAAAATCGCCATTTTTTCCTCTAAAGCAAGTACTTCATCAGCTTTTTTACTTAAACGTTTCACTTCTTTCTTATTGCCGTCAACAATTTTTGATAAAAATCCCATTATGTTCGCTCCTTTAGCTAAAAAAACTGTTTGGCCTACAACAATTTATAATATCATTTATAAGTTCAAATTTATACTTAAATACTCATATAAATGATATGCTTAATTGTGTACAATAATTACTTTTATATCTAAACTTTCTTTCTATTTCAAAAAACTTACTATCCTTTAATTTTTAATTACCTCATTACATTAGCATAGCATGATTATACCGTCCATGAATAAGTGTAAAATAGCTAGTTGATAGTAGCTTCATACTCATTCTTCACATTGTACGATACATATAATATTTATTATTCTCTTCTAAATAATAAAAGTACCTGGGACATCAAATTGTCTCAGGTACCTTTAAACAAGGGAGTAGTCATTGACTGAATTGAATACGTGCCTATGTCATGCATTTTCAATTCTAGTCATAGCTCCTCTCATACTTAAACTTTCGTAAAGAACGTCTACATTCAACTATTCAGTTGTTTCAATCAGACCATATTTACCATCTTTACGTCGATACACAATACTTGTACCATCTGTTTCACGATCTGTAAAAATGTAAAAATCATGCCCTAATAAATCCATTTGTAATACTGCTTCTTCAGAATCCATTGGTTTTAAGCTAAACTGTTTAGAACGAATAATTTCTATTTCATTCTCATTTGATGATTCAGAAGTCGCTTCCACATTCTCATTCACTACTGTTTGTTGCTCAGCAATAAATGGTTCTAGTTCTCCATTATCTCTATTCTTACGATTCACACGCGTTTTATATTTACGAACTTGACGTTCTAATTTGCTTGTAACTAAATCAATGCCTGCGTATAAATCGTCGTGTCGTTCTTCAGCTCTCAATGTAACATTTTTCAAAGGAATTGTTACCTCGATTTTAGTAGCTGAATTTTGATACGTTTTAACTTTTACATGTGCAACTGCATTTGGCACATTATTAAAATAACGTTCAAGTTTACCAATTTTTTCCTCAATATAGTTGCGGATAGCATCTGTAATAGTGAGGTTATCTCCATGAATTTCAAATCTAATCATAGTTATCTCTCCTTTAACCTCTAATATTGGTAATTCTTACTATTATAATATCATGTTTAAGTCATCTTGAAAACGCAAACACTTTGAATTTTCTGACTTTTTTATTACATAATACACTTCCAGCATAATGAACTGTCAAACCTGTAGTATAGATATCATCAATCAGTAAAATATTTTTATTTGTAATATCTATATTTTCTTTAAGATAGAACGGATTGTCAGCTTTAAATCGTTCTTTTTTTCCAAGTCTTGATTGCTTAGGTCGTGAACGTGTGCCTAATAATTCTATATAGCTTATACCCATTTTGTCCAAAACAGTGGTTACTGGATTAAACGTTCGATGTTCATCTCTTTTATAAGGGGATGGAATAGGGACAATATAATCGTATGACGTTTTAGGCAATGTTAACTTTGAAGCTAAAACCTCAGCTAAATAATAATCTTTCATAAATTTATAATGATGAATCGTTTCTTTCATTATTCCATCATATTTATATTCACAATACAGTTGTGACATTAGCGTAAATTGTTGATTGAGACATTTACAGTCTAAACATTCATCACTCGCTTTTATTTTATAATTAAGGCATCTTGTACATCTTTTTTCATCATTGATATCAAGCTTAATGGCTTGCCATTGTTTTTTGCATGTTTCACAAAATTGTTGTGGTGGTTTATAAAAATTAAATATAGATAACTCTTCGTGAATAGAAGTAGCACACTGAATACATTTATTCATCGATCCACCCTCTTTGAATCCCTAATTTATTCATTCTTGTAATATCTTTTTTAGCCATCAACATTGATATACTCACACCTTCATGAAGAAATAATACCATTCCTGTGGGAGCTTCTTGTTTACGTCCAACTCTTCCAGCAATTTGTACTAATGCAGCCTTTTCAAATGTATCTGCATTAATTACGATAACGTCTAATTGAGCCATAGTAAATCCACGTTCTAAAATTGTTGTTGTAAAAACAATTCGATGTTTTCCTTCACGAAGTGCTTTCACTTTTTCAAAACGTAAAGCATCTTCACTTGAAATACATATCAAATCTGAAAATATTTTTTTATAGTATTCGGATATCTTAATCATCTTTTCTATATTATTAAAAAATACTAACGTAAATCTTTTATGTTCAATCTGATTTAATAACATATACTTTAAAAAACTTTGAGTACGATTCATATTTAATTTAAAATATTTAAATTTTGGAACTGGTAATGGGTGTCTATGAAAGCGAGCAGGTAACTGTATAATGCGATGTTTTGGTATTTGACGCAGTAAATGTCTAGGTGGCGTTGCAGTCATATAAATCAATGTAGATAGCGGTTTAGCCGCTTGTTTAATAGCATTTTGTAGATGATGATCCATAGGCAGCGGAAATGCATCAATTTCATCGACAAAAATAACTTCAAAGTGATTTTTAAATCGATATAGTTGATGGATAGTACAAATTACAAAATGTCCGTTATATTGTTGTTTACTTGATTGATGCAATACGTCAATATTTTCTTTCAAAAAAACTTCTTTAATACGCTGGCTAATCTCTACTACTACATCTACTCTTGGAGAGATGATTGCTACATTAAATCCTCTTTTACGTGATAAGCTAATACCCTCATATATCATCTCTGTTTTTCCTGCACCAGTTACCGCATATAATAGTAAGTCTTCACAGTTTTCTATAGCAGATAAGATTTTTTCAGATGCATAACATTGCTGTTCAGATAATTTAAAAGATAATGTATATAATCCCTCTGATTTAACATTTTTACTTTTAATGATTTTATATTCAGTAATATTATCCATTCTTCCTAAATGTATACATTGTCGACAATATATTACTTCTTTATTAAGAATAGAGGAAAAATATTGATAGAAATGAGCACTATCTTCATTACCACATTGAATACACCGATATCCTTTTGAACTCTTTACGATACCTAACGTTTTCTCACTGATTATTTCATCTTTTAATTCTATTTCTGAAGATACTAATCTTCCATAATATTTAATATTTCATCACTTCCTTATTAAAATAAAAAAAGTCTAATCGAAAAGGAGATGGGTACCTTAACCCTCCATGTTCTCACTTTTAACGATTAGACCTTCATCTTATTCGATTACAATTTTTCTTGGGAAATATCCAACTCCGATTCCACCTGAACCTAAATGAGATGCAATGACTGGTCCATATTCACAATATTGAATATTAATGTTTGAATATTTCTCTTTTAATTTAGCACAAAAATCTTTACCCTCTTTTATTTTATCGCCATTAATCACAAACACTGTTACATCATTAATATTTTTCGCAATATCAAGTGCATGTTGTTCTATAGAATTATAAGCTCGCTTACGTGTACGTACTTTTTCTAAAGGATGAATTTTTCCATCTTCTTCAAACTTAAGCACTGGCTTCATTTGTAAAAGTGTTCCAATCCATGCTTGGGCACCAGTAATACGACCACTTTTTTGTAAATTTTTTAAATCATCAACAAATAAGTATGCACCTGTATCTTTACGAATAGACGTTAATTCCTCAATAATTTCGTTAGGGGTTGCTCCGTCTTCAATCAATTTTAATGTATAAATCACATAGCTGCCTTCAATCATAGAAGCTAATCTTGTATCAAATGTGTGGACTTGAATGCCATCTACCATTTCACCTGCTTGTGTTGCTGATTGATAACTACCACTAATCCCACTTGATAAATTAAAGACGATAACATCTGTATAACCTTTATCTCTTAATTCCTCATAGTTCTTTATCCATTCACCAATAGCTGGTTGACTTGTTGTAGGAATTGTTTTAGATGCGGCCATTTTTTTATAAAAAGATTCTTTTGAAAGATCTGGATGTTCAGTAAATGTTTCTCCATCATCAAATGTTACACTCAGTGGTGCAACTGGTATCTGATATTTTTCAATAATATGTTTTGGCAGATTCGCAGTAGAGTCTGTCATTACTGCAATTTTCATAATCGTCCTCCTCAATTATACTCAACAGTATTATAAATTATTTTAATAAAAAAGGAAATTCATAATCAATTATTTATCTAAAAGAAAACAAACGTGTATAATAAAATTCATATTAATCATATCGTGGAGGTATTTATCAATTGAGTGATCATGTTATTACTATAAAAAAAGAACATATTATTGAAAATACAATTAATAAATCTCGATTTATTGCTCATATCAAACCTGTTTTCTCAGAAGAAGAGGCTAAGATGTTTATAGAAGAAGTAAAACAAACTCATAAAGAAGCAACACATAATTGTTCTGCGTATACTGTTGGCAATCAAATGAATATACAAAAAGCCAACGATGATGGAGAACCAACAGGAACAGCAGGTATTCCTATGCTTGAAATATTAAAAAAACTGGATATTCACAATGCTTGTGTAGTAGTTACTCGGTATTTTGGTGGCATTAAACTTGGCGGTGGCGGATTAATTCGTGCATATAGTGGTGCAGTACGAGATGTGATTTACGATATCGGCCGTGTAGAATTAAGAAATGCTATTCCCACTACTGTTACCATTAATTATGACTTAACAGGTAAATTTGAGTATGAACTTGCTTCAACCTCTTTTTTTCTAAGAGACAAAGTTTACACTGATAAAGTGAGTTATAAGATTGATGTTGTAGAAACAGAATACGACTCATTTATCGAATTTTTAAACCGTAATACAGCAAGTCAATATGATTTAGAAAAAGATACACCTAAGCAATTACCTTTTGATATTGAAACAAATTAATTAAATTACAAAAGCCAGCAAACGCTTAAGATTGCTGGCTTTTGTAAATAAATGAATAAAAGTATTATTTATGGTTTGTCTTATGGCGAGATGCATCGTCATTTTTTTTAGAAATTAAATTAAGAATAGGACGATAACTATCATCTATTAAACCAGTAAATTCAACGATGAGTTCAATTGTGATGACGATTAAGATAAACATTAGTAATACACCTAATGGTTGAGATAAATACAATATAATACTCGATAAACTAAACATAATCGCAATAGAGTATATCAGTAATACTGTTTGACGATGTGTATATCCTAATGCAAGAAGTTTATGATGTAAATGTGATTTATCTGCTTGCATAATGTGTTGACCATTTCTCACTCTTCTAATCATTGCAAATAAGGTATCAATAAATGGTACCGCTAAAATAACAATTGGGAAGAATAAAGAAATAAATGTGATATTTTTAAAACCTAGTAAGGATAAAAAGCCAATAATAAATCCAATCATTAATGCTCCACTATCGCCTAGAAAGATTGTAGCGGGATGGAAATTAAAGAATAAGAAGCCAAGTAATGCGCCAATCAACAAGCTACAAATCATAATGATAAATACATTTCCTTGTAATATAGCTATGAAACCAATGGTAGTTAAACCAATAACTGACACACCTGATGCCAAACCATCTAAACCATCTATTAAATTTATTGCATTTGCTATTGCTACAATCCATATAATTGTAATCGGTATACTTAAAATACCAAAATGAATGGTTGGACCAATTGGAAAAGAAATAAAATCTATGGTAATCCCGTAAAAAACGACAACTGATGCTGCTATAATTTGTCCAATTAATTTTAAAATTGGCTTCAAATCATAAATATCATCAATGATGCCTACAAAATACATAATAATTAAACCAATTACCAAAGGTTTGACTGCTCTCTCTATGGGATGACCTAACCATAAACCAATAAGAAATGAAAGTAGTATGACAGTACCTCCCATGACTGATACTGGTTTTGTATGTACTTTTCTATAGTTAGGTCGATCTACTAAATTAAATTTAAAAGAAACCTTTATTATAATAGGTGTTATTATTAAACTGATTACCAATGTTACAACAATAAGTAATAAAGTATACATCAGTTCACCTTCAATATATTCCTGTTATTTTTTCATCTATACTATTTAAACAATTATTATTAATTTTTTAAATTAGACTATAGTAGTATATATACTTTTTCAATTTTATATATTATTAGTCTATTTATTTTCTTCGTAATAATCTATTCATTAAATAGACCACTTTTAATCATGTATCATAAACTAATTAAAATTAATTGTAAATTTTTTGTAAAGATACGTATTTTTTATATCATATCATTTTGTTATAAATTTGAACATGAAAGTCTATCTGAAATTCATAATATATATTTTATAACAAACAACTTAATGACAAATAGTAAGTTTTCACTTACAATTACTAATGGTTAATTTAAAGGAGTCGATCCCAATATGATTGAAGCAATTATTTACAATATTGCCGTTATGGTAGCTGGAATTTATTTATTCCATCGATTACAATATTCAGAAAATAAAATCATGATATTTTCTAAAGGTTATGTCACAATTTTAATGACTTTGGTGGCATTACTATTAACAGCTTACCCTATTCCTTTTCATCATCAATATCTTATTCGCCTAACTTTCGTCCCGTTACTATTCCTTGGTCGCTATACAAACGTCGGTTACACTTTTATTGCCTCACTTATCATAAGTCTAGTGGATATATTTTTATTCGGAAATTCATTTTTTTATGGCGTCGTTCTTATTATAATAGGTATTATTGTTAGTTTAATTGGGCCGTTTCTTAAAAAAAATGATATTATTGCTTTAATTATTTTAAATGCTATCAGTATTGTTATTATTTTTGTTTTATCTATCTTCACAACTTTATATGATTTAACTGAATTAATTATGCTTATACCTATTTCATTCGTACTAACGATTACTTCTGCTATTACCTTTGTTGATATCTGGCATTTCTTTTCGCTTGTTACACGGTACGAAAACGAGGATAAGTACGATTATTTAACAGGTTTAGGTAATGTAAAAGAATTTGATAGACATTTAAATAAGATTTCTCAAAAAGCCGAAATAGAACATACTAGTCTCGCACTTTTACTCGTTGACATTGACGGATTTAAAGATGTTAATGATACATATACTCATAAAGCAGGAGACGCTGTACTAAAACAAATGTCTCAATTGCTTAAAAATTATGTACCACATCAATTTAAAATCTTCCGTAATGGCGGTGAAGAATTTTCTATCGTTATCTTCGATTATTCTTTAGATCAAAGTGTGAAACTTGCTGAAAATATTAGGATGGCAGTCGAAAAATCTTCGTTCCATTTACCTAATAAGGAAGTTATAAAATTATCTGTATCTATTGGCGTTGGTTATTTATCTCAAGATGAATATAAATCTCAACGTAAAGTATTTAAAGACGCCGATGATATGGTCCATGTAGCTAAAAAAGAAGGTCGTAATCAAGTAATGTTTAATCCTATAATTAAATTATAGACGTTACGATTTAATTTGAGATGGAACGTGGAATTCGAAATGAATTCTGTTGCATCTCTTTTTTATACTCATTTAACATCTATATTATTTATTTGTTATTCTACTTTTAAAATGACTGATTTAGTAATAAAGTATTAATACAAGCGAAGAATATTATAGATATACACGAAAATCATTATATATTTTAATTATTGTGGAGGTGCTTTTATGAATAATTCAATCACTATTATCGATGAAAATAAGGTGATTGATGTTGTGTTAATAGCTGGTCGTATTCTCTTAGAATCTGGAGCTGAAACTTACCGTGTTGAAGACACTATGAATCGAATTGCTCACAGTTATGGTTTAAATGATACATATAGCTTTGTCACATCGACCGCTATCATTTTCTCACTTAATGATCGAACAAATACAAGGCTTATAAGAATTAGAGATCGTACTACAGATTTAGAAAAAATTGCTCTTACAAATAGTCTTTCTAGAAAGATTGCTAAAAATGAGTTAACTATTGATGAAGCTAAATCAGAACTGATTCATCTAAGTAAAGCTTCATTACAATATTCTTTTTTATTGAATTTTTTTGCTGCGGCAATTGCATGTGGCTTTTTCTTACTCATGTTTGGCGGTGTTGTTTCTGATTGCTGGATTGCTATTTTAGCTGGCGGTGCTGCGTTCTTAACTTTTAGCTTTGTCCAGCGTTTCATTCAAATTAAATTCTTTTCTGAATTTGTAGCATCAGCAGTAGTTATTACAATTGCTGTTACATTTACTAAACTAGGCATTGCTACAAATCAAAATATTATAACAATTTCTAGTGTTATGCCCTTAGTACCTGGAATTTTAATTTGTAACGCTATTAGAGATTTAATGGCTGGCGAGCTACTTGCTGGAATGTCTCGTGGTGTAGAAGCTGCACTAACATCATTTGCTATTGGTGCAGGCGTAGCGATTGTTTTATTAATTCTTTAAGAAAGGCTGTTTATGTATGTTATTTTATTTATTTCATTTTGTTATAAGTTTTATTTCGACAGTACTTTTTTCTATTATATTTAACGCTCCTAAACGACTTTTACTTGCTTGTGGATTTGTCGGCGCCTTAGCTTGGACAATTTATCAATATACCGTAGATATGGATTTAGGAAAAGTTGGCGCTGCGTTTTTAGGTAGTTTAATTCTTGGTTTATTAAGTCATGTGATGAGTCGACGCTATAAAAGACCCGTTATTATCTTCATTGTGCCAGGTATAATCCCTCTTGTTCCTGGTGGTACAGCATATGAAGCAACACGATTTTTAGTATCTAATGACTATACTCATGCTGTGAATACATTTCTAGAGGTCACATTAATTTCTGGTTCAATTGCTTTTGGAATATTAGTAGCAGAAATTCTCTATTATATTTACACACGTATTAAGCAATTTTATGGTAAAATTAAAGGAAAAACGTACAGAAAATCTTATAATATGAACAATAGAGTCTAAGGGGATGTTTCGTCATGAAAATACAGATTATAGATAGATTATCAAGATATGTGAAAATAGATACACAATCAAATCCCGAATCGAAATCGACGCCTTCTACTGAGAAACAATGGGATTTATTACATTTATTACAAAAAGAACTGCAAGACTTTGGATTAGAAACAGAATTGGATAATAATGGTTATCTGTTTGCCACTTTAGAAAGTAACATAGAAAAAGAAGTTCCTACGGTCGGTTTCTTAGCACATGTAGATACCTCACCAGATTTTAATGCGACAAATGTTAATCCTCAGATTATAGAAGATTATGATGGTCAACCTATTAAATTAGGTCAAACAAATCGAGTATTAAGTCAAGATGTATTTCCAGAACTTAAAAAATTAGAAGGTCACACTCTAATGATTACAGATGGTACATCTTTACTCGGTGCCGATGATAAAGCAGGTGTTGTAGAAATTATGGAAGCAGTAAAATACTTGCAGACCCATCCAGAAATTAAACATGGTCGCATACGTATAGCTTTTACACCTGATGAAGAAATAGGTCGTGGTCCTCACAAATTTAATGTGGAACGCTTTAATGCCGATTTCGCCTATACTATGGATGGCAGTGAGTTTGGAGAATTACAATTCGAAAGTTTTAATGCAGCAGAAGCAACAATCACTACACATGGTGTAAACGTTCATCCTGGTTCTGCAAAAAACGTTATGGTTAATGCTATTGGATTAGCACATCAATTCCATAGTCTACTACCTGCTAATGAAGTACCAGAACGTACAGAAGGTTATGAAGGATTCTATCATTTAATGAAAATAGAAGGAACAGTTGAAAAAGCTTCTTTACAATATATTATAAGAGATCATGATAGAAAATCTTTTGAACTTAAAAAGAAAAAACTTTTAGAAATTCGTGATGATATTAATATTCATTATGAAGGTTATCCAGTAAAAGTAGATATCGAAGACCAATACTATAATATGGCTGAACAAATTAAGCCACATCCGTATATTATTGATATTCCTAAAAAAGTATTTGCAGATTTAGAGATAAAACCAAATACTGCGCCTATACGCGGTGGTACTGATGGTTCTCAGCTTTCATTTAAAGGTTTACCTACACCTAATATTTTTACAGGATGTGGAAACTTCCATGGCCCATTTGAATATGCTTCTATCGATGTAATGGAAAAAGCAGTACAAGTGATTATCGGTATTGCTCAAGAAGTAACACAATATGAAAAATAATAAATAAAAAAAGTTTAGTTCATTCTTTGAACTAAACTTTTTTATTTATTTTATTCCATTAGCTGTAGTTTTTAATAATCGCAAAGCTTGAACTGTATAATGTCTAATTTGAAGACCCATTTTAAAATCTGTGTATGTTTTCGGCATTTCAATAAATGTGTTAAACATGGCTGTTACGCGATGATGATTAAATATATCAAACTTATCATTAGTCGCACAAATTGCAATAGATGGTTTGTGATATTTTTCTGTAAGTTCCGCAATAGTCAATGTGGTTGTTTCAAGCATATGATCTTCTTCTTTTAAACCCTCTCCAAAGATAATTAAATCTGCCTGAGATACTAACTCATCTAAATGTGTAATTTGATTTACTAGTTCATGACTCGTTAAAATTTCTGTGTTGTATAATGCTTTCAACACCGCAGCTATACCGCCACCGGCTCCGCCACGTTCAATTGGCCCTAAAGCAATATGTAATTCATTTTTCATAATCTCATTTAAGTACCAAATTAAATTATCAATTTCCACTGCTTTTTTGTGTGGAATTTGATGGTTATAGCTTAATTTCATAATTTCACTATTTTTTCCATACAACTTACTAGAAAAATCCGTCATCACTTGTAGTCTGACATTTTCCAATGTACTAGGCAGTCCAGAAATGTCAATATGACGAATGAACTTAATCATTTGTGCGCCTTCTCGTGCGTCAAGTTCTCTATTTTCATCATCATAAAATTTAGCTCCTAAAGCTTGTAGCATCCCTACGCCACCATCAAAACTATCCATACCACCTAAAGATATAATAATATGATCTGTGTCCTTGTTTAATGCATCTAAAATAACTTCTCCTAACCCAAAACTAGTACGTTGTTCAATTGCTTTATGACCTTTTGAAAATAAATTACTTTCAATAATTACAGTACCTTCTTCAGTTTGTCCATATATTGTTTCAATCTCATTCATATCAGCATCATGAACATTCACTTTATATTTTGTACCTGATTGCCAAAGAAATACTGAATTTAATAATTCATGACGTCCGTTAAATAAAGGTACCTGTACAATATCTGCATGATCAATTTGACTTGCTATTGCCTCTTCCACATAACGATTCGCTTGATAACTCGAAATAATACCGTTAAATTCATCCATGGCTACTAAAATTTTCATTCTATTTTCACCTCATGCCACTTTCTATCTTTCTTAAATTCATACGTTATAACTTCACTTTCACATTATACATAGGTTCATCGCATATTTCATTTTTTACATTTTATAAATATAAAAGTCATTTAAAGTGATAAAAATGTAGATATAATAAAGAGCTGGTAACAAAAAATGTACCAGACTCTTAAATCGATATATTTATCTTTCTTACTCTTCAGCTTGTGCTAATGTAGATACATTAATATCACTGTGACTTGCATTCCATACAGCTTTTCCATCTACAAAATAAAAAGCTTGTGGTGATTCATGTTTCACATTTGTCTTTTCAGCAATATAATCAGAAAGTTTTCTTTCTTCTTGAACTACTAGATAATATCCATCTATGTCTCTTTCATATAAAAACTTATTAAATTGATCAAATGCTGCAGCTGAAATTGGACATGTGTCACTATGTTTTAATACAAATACATCGTTATGTTCTTCTAATACTTGTTCAAACTGGTCAATCGAACTCAGCTTTATAGCCATTCTATTCACCTCTAAATTTTTTAACTTTGTCCCTTTTTTTAAATTAAACTTCTCAATGGCTACAATTATACACATTTCATCATATAATGTTAACCAAAAATTTAAATTTAGGTTTTATTCGTTTTGCTGTACTTTTTCTAATTCTGTATTAAAGTTGTAATTTCCCTTACTTAAATCTTTACCCGTTTTAGGTAGTTTCTCAACATTAATTTTTGAAAGTTGATCTTCAATCTTAATAGTTGTTTCACGTGTCTCATAATAATCAAGTAAATTATAGTACATTTCTATCGCATTTTTACGAGCATTGTTTAAATGTGAATCTGTAATATTAGTCTGATTTAAATCTTTAATCTGTTTTTGTATCAGTGGTTTTATATGCTCATTAATTGCTTTTGAAGTAGGATAATTATCCTTTTCTAAATATTTTTGAGCAGTTTTTCGTAAATTACGATTATTGTTTTCAATTTTAGATTTTAATAGATGTGCATTTTCTTGATTATTTGTTTTACGTATATCTTTTTCTACTAGTGCTCTATTTATTTCAAATGAATGTGTATAATTTAGAATTTTTTCATTTTCCACAACTGATTGATTATATAAATCTACAAATGATTTAATTTCCTTTATAGATTGATGTTGATTACTCACATGATTTAAATAATCTTTCTTTAATTGACGAGTTTTATTTGTCTTAGCCGGAAGATGTTTAGCTTCTTTTTCATACTCTTTAAACTCAGGCACTAAACGGTGATTTATATTTTTCTGTAGTCGTTCAAATGACTTTTTATTTTTATCTGTTGTATCGGTTTTACTTATATCATTTAAACGGTTCAGCTCTAATTGATTCATCACTTTTTCCACGCTTTTTTGCTTGGTCTCTACTTTAGATAGGTGTTGTTTGAAGCGATTTAAATCTTCGTTATTATTCTGACCACAACCAGAAAGTATCAAACAGTATAGTGAACATAATGAAAGTATTATTAATTTTTTCATTTTTGCACTCCTAACACCCGTATTATACATAAAGTTATTTATATTGAAAATAAATTATGTTATAGTATTTCAGAATTTGTATAATAATTTAATTGAAGGAGTTACACATGTATGCATCTGTTCAATCATTTATAAATTGTTCCAACGGCAATGATTATCATCAGTTGTACGAAGACACTAAAGCTCTGTTATTTAACTTGTTAGATTCTCCAGTAAAATTTACACAACATATCGGAGGAACAAAACATTTTTCTTATCCCACAGAACCGATTTTAGATGTTTTAGTTGGAGTCAACAATCTCCATGATATTACATCTCTTGATGAAAAGAGATTGAATTATGTAGGCTTTTATCGATTACACCACCCTTATAAAAAGAAAGTGATGATGGCAAAATTTGATAATATGATCAATCTTAAGCAAATAATACGATTACATATTATTCAAATAGATACGCCCTTATTCACTCAATATTTAGCTATAGATCACGTACTGTCTACACAAAAACACGTAGCACAGATGTTTTCTAATCAGAAAAATAAATTTATCAATCTAAACTCAACAATCCGATACTACGAAAACCAAAAACAGAAATTTTTTGATAATTTGTATCATACACTTTAATGATATACAAATTGTTTTAAACTCTTTTAGCAAAACATATGTAAAGTTGCTATAATAAAGTTTAGATTATAGAAGAGAAGAAAGGATGTACTTATGTTAGAACAAGAAGACATCTTAAAAGATTTAAAATCTTTAGTACCTGACAATATTATTAAAGTTAATGAACCGTTAAAACGTTATACATACACGAAAACTGGTGGAAATGCAGATTTTTACCTTTCACCTACTGAAAATGAGCAAGTACAAACTATCGTACGTTATGCTCATGAACATCAATTACCTGTTACATATTTAGGGAATGGTTCAAATATTATTATTCGCGAAGGCGGTATCAGAGGTATTGTGATTAGTCTATTATCTCTTAATCATATTAATGTCTCAGATGATGCAATTATAGCAGGAAGCGGTGCAGCAATTATAGATGTATCAAGAGCGGCAAGAGATCACGTTCTTACCGGCTTAGAATTTGCTTGTGGCATTCCTGGTTCTGTTGGTGGTGCTGTTTATATGAATGCAGGCGCCTATGGAGGAGAAATTAAAGATTGCATCGATTATGCTTTATGTGTAAATGAACACGGCGATTTGATACAACTTACTAAAGAACAATTACATTTAGACTATAGAAACAGTGTCGTTCAAAAACAACATTTAGTAGTTCTTGAAGCAGCATTTACTTTAGAACCAGGTAACTTGAACGAGATTCAAGCTAAAATGGATGATCTTACAGAACGTCGTGAATCTAAACAACCACTTGAATATCCTTCATGCGGTAGTGTATTCCAACGTCCTCCAGGTCATTTTGCTGGAAAATTAATTCAAGATTCAAATCTTCAAGGCCATCGTATTGGTGGCGTGGAAGTCTCAACTAAACATGCCGGATTTATGGTAAATGTCGATAATGGTACAGCAACAGATTATGAGAATTTAATTCATCACGTACAAAAAGTCGTGAAAGAAAAATTTGATGTTGAATTACATCGTGAAGTTCGAATCATTGGCGAATATCCAGAGTCAGAGTAAATTCTCAATGTTAGGAGATGTTAAACAATGCTAAAAGTTTATGGTTCTCTCGTAGACAATGAAACACGTTGTATTCACTATCATACATTTCTTGACATTATAGCGATTAAATTTAAATGTTGTGAAAAGTATTATCCTTGTTATCAATGTCATAACGAACATGAATCTCATAACATTCAGCGTTGGTCAGCAGAGGAATTTCATAAAAAGGCGATACTTTGTGGAGTTTGTCAAAATGAACTCTCTATTCATGAATACATGATGACTGAAACATGTCCAAATTGCCAAGCACATTTTAATTCACGTTGTAAATTTCACTATCATTTATATTTTGAAATTTAATACTTAAATTAAATGATATATAGAATAACATATAAAGACAAAGTATTTTGGCAAGACTCTTGAGGGAACAGGACAAACTAAAGACTACAGACTAAAGTTGTCCCCTAACAAATCGAGCCAACCATACGAAGTATTGTAAATAAAGAAGCCAGTAAATGAATTTATAATAAACTCATTTACTGGCTATTTTTCTAGGATGTATGTCCCACTCTTTTATTTATTCTAAACTTAATATCCTAGATTTATTTTTTAGTTTTATCAATTACTTTTTCTAATTCATCAATCTGTTTTACTGTTGTTGTTGTTGAGCCTGAAGCAAAATACCATAATTTAGGATCTAATTCATAAACATTGTTATTTTTAACTGCTGTTACATCTTTAATAACATCATTTTTTAATACTTGTTTAGCTGTCGATTTTCCACCCACAACTGACCCGCGATCCATTGCTAAAATGATATCTGGATCATGATTACTGATATATTCATTATTAATGTTTTGACCATGTGGACTTATTTTAACGTGTTTATCTGCTGGTTTAAAGCCTAGTGTATTAAATACCAAATCACCAAATCTTCCGCCTGGTCCGAATGTAGAAAGTTCTCCTTCATTAACTAAAAGATACATTACAGATTTATCGAAATTCTTAGTTTGTTTTTTCATATCTGAAATTTTTTGATCTAATTTTGTATTCATATCTTTTGCTTTATCTTCTTTGTTATAAATTTTACCTAGATTTTCTGTGTTCTTTTTCATATCTTTAATATAATGATCTTCACTTGCGCCTACATAGACAACTTTAGCTTTAGGCGCTGCTTTTTTAAACTCATCTAGATTTTTCTGAGTGGCTGCTCTACTTGAAATATAAATAACATCCGGTTTAGCTTCAGCTATTTTATCGAAATTTATTTCTTTTAAATTACCAGTATTAATATATTTATCCTTTTTAAATTCACTTAGAAAACTTGGTAAAGATTCATTATTTTCGCCTTTTGGTAAGCCTTTCACTTTATCAGCTACACCCATTTCTTTCAAAACATCTAATGCTCCATAATCTAGAACAACCGCGTTCTTAGGATTTTTAGGCACTTTCACAGTGTTACTAATTTTTTTATCCTCATTACTACTTTCGTCATTTCCACTTGCTGAAAAGCTATTTTTAATTGAAACTGTATCTTTTGAATCATTTTCATTATTTGATTTATTACCAGAATTATTACTACACGCTGATAATACTAAAGCTAAAGTTAAGACTAAAAATAAGACTGTTTTCTTCATATGTATTTCTCCTTTTATAAGTTAAATTTGGCACTCAATTTTTCAACTATTTTCTTTTATATTTTCTAAGCATCACCCCTTTAAATATAAAAATATTTATCTCATTTTAAAAGATAACCTCATCATAGTATAAACAAATACGTTGGCCTCTAATTTCTTCTACATGAACATCCATTTCATACAAATCTCTTAACACATTTGTTTCAATTATACTATCTTTTGGGCCAGATTTAACAATTTCACCTTTCTTTAGTGCAACAATGTAATCTGAATAACAAGATGCAAAATTAATATCGTGGAGTACAATAACAATCGTTTTATTTAAATCGCGACACAATGTTCGAAGTATCTGCATAATTTGAACTGAATGTTTCATATCTAAATTATTTAACGGTTCATCTAACAAAATGTATTCTGTATCTTGAGCAATTGTCATAGCAATATACGCACGTTGTCTTTGTCCTCCAGATAGTGTTTTTATATTTCTATCTTTGATTTCCCTTAGATGTAGTAAATCAATGGCATATGCAACTTTCTCATGATCTTCTTTTTTCATTCGACCTTTTGAATAAGGAAAACGCCCAAAATTTACAAGCTGTTCTACAGTGATATTCATATCAGTATGATTTGTTTGTTTTAAAATACTTAACTTTTTTGCTAATTCATCACTTTTATAATCATCAATTAATTTATTTTCAATATTAATTGTACCGTTCTGATATTCAAATAATCGACTTACTGCTGATAGAAGTGTACTTTTTCCTGCTCCATTTGGACCTATCAAAGAGGTTAACTTACCCTTTTGTATATCAACATTTATATCTTTCAAAATAGATTTACTCTGAATTTTTTTATCTAAATTTCTAATCTGAATCAATCTTCATTCCTCCTTTTAATAAGTAAGTATATGAAGTAAATACCTCCAACTAAATCTATAATAAGACTAAATTCAGTGGTAGCTTTAAACATATTTTCTATAATCCACTGAGCTATAAATAAACTAATCCAACTTATAAGAATCGTTGCGGGTAAAATATATTTATGTTCATATGTTTTCATGAATTCATGCGCTAAATTGACTGTTAATAATCCTAAAAATGTAACAGGACCTACTAAAGCAGTAGATATTGATACTAATAAAGCCACTAAAATTAATAAAAGTTTTGTCATTTTTTCATATGATACACCTAAGTTAATAGACTGATCTTTCCCTAATAATAACACATCTAAATAAGGTCTTAATATAAAAGCAATTACAATTAAAATAATTAAAAGTATACTTGAAATAAGAACAAGTTTAGAATTAGAAGCGTCAAAACTTGCAAACATCGCACTTTGAACGGTTAAAAAGTCATCTGGATTCATAATAAGTTGAATAAATCCAGTGATACTACGGAAAAATGTTCCTAATACTACCCCAACAAGTAAAATAAAATAAACCGAAAAATGTCCTAATTTAAACATGCCTTGAAATAATACTAAAGAAAACAGAACCATCACTATGAGAGTTAGAAGAAAATTCAAATAAGTATTTGTCACTACACTGGCTTGTGTACCTAATAAGAACACAGGCAAGACTTTAATAAATAAATAAACTGAGTCTAATCCCATAATTGAAGGAGTAAGTAATCTATTCGCAGTGATAGATTGGAAAATAACAACTGCCGTACTAATAGATCCACCAACAAGTAAAATTAAAACTAATTTTCTTATTCGACTTTCAAACTGATATTGAAAAATTTCAAAATCCAAACCTACTAGTAAGTAGAAAGCAGCCATGCAAATCGTAAAAAGAAAAAGAATTAATATTTTTTTATTAGCACTAATTTGCATAATTATTTCTACCTTTCATCAATAAAACTAAGAAAATAATCGTTCCAAATACTCCTATTGTTAAACCAATATTTATTTCATAAGGGTAAACAATTAATCTACCAATAATATCGGAAAACAATACAAATATAGAACCTAGCATTAATGTATGAGGTAATGCATTTTTCAAGTGGTCGCCTCTATACATTGAAATAATATTAGGAACAATTAAACCTAAAAATGGTAATGTTCCAACTGTCACGACAACTAATGCTGTCAATGTTGCAGTGATTAAAAGCGCAATATTTATAATTTGTTCATATTTAACACCTAAATTATGACTAAAATCTTTGCCCATTCCAGCAATCGTAAAGTGATTGGCAAATATATAAGCGATAATTAATAAAGGAATAGCTAAATATAAAATTTCATAACGGCCGCTTGTAATAACAGCAAAATTCCCATTCAACCAATTATTAATACTTTGTAGTGCATTCGTTCTTAATGCTATAAAAGTGGTAAAACTTGAAACAATGCCACCAATCATAATACCTAAGAGCGGGACAAAAATAACTTCTTTCACTTTTATAAAATTGATTAGTTTAACGAATAAAAATGTTCCTCCTAGGCTTAATGCAACTGCAAAAGTCAATTTGATCAATATATGACCTTTTGGGAAAAATATGAGTGAAAGTAATATTCCTAATTTTGCCCATTCCATTGTTCCAGCTGTAGTAGGACTTACAAATTTATTTTGCATCATCTGTTGCATAACTAGTCCTGCTAAAGCAAGAGAACTTCCAGATAAAAGAATACTTATAGTTCTAGGAATACGACTAGAAAATAAAATATTTTTCTGATTATCTGACAAATGAAAAAGATCAGTTATTGATAATTGACTTACGCCAATAAATAAAGAAAGTATACTTAATATCACTAAAATGATTAATAATGTATAACCTTTGAATAGAAACTTCATTCGTAATGCTCCTTAGTATATATACCATTTCCATTGAAAATGATTATCATTTAACTATATATTAAATTGTCATAATAAATTTTTCAATAGTAATACTAATATTCTTTTATTTTTTATAGAGAAATTAAAAAAACTAATTGCAGTGATGATTCTACAATTAGTTTTTCTAAAATTAGTTATTATTCTAATCTTCAAAAATAAAATCTTCGTCTTGTAAAGCTTCCACGTTAAGTGCTAATGTATAGCCGTCTCCTTTTACTGAGAAAAAGTCATGATTTTTTGTTGATGTATCTAATGCATTTTCAATAATAGGATTAAACTCTTTTTCTTCAAAATAAGGTTCAAATCCTAAGTTTGATAAAGCTTTATTCCCATTATATTGTACATAATTTAAAACATCTTCAGTTAAACCGATATCATCATATAACATATGTGTATACGATACCTCATTTTTATATAGTTCTTCTAACAACTTATACATTTCTTTATCAGCTTTTTGTTTTTCATTTTCTGATAGCTCATTACGTAAACTTTGAGCATCTAAACCGGTAAAAACTCCATGAATTGATTCATCAAGTAAAATTTTTCTAATAATTTCACCAGAGGTTGTCATTTTTCCTTGACCCGCAAGATAAAGTGGATAATAGAAACCAGAATAGAACAAGAACGTTTCTAAGAAAACACTTGAAACTCTTGCCATATATTGATCAAAAATAGAGGCTTCTTTTCCCCAAAGTTTATGATAATTAGAGATAATTTTATCAGATTTATATTTTAAATGAGGCTCTTCAATTACCCAAGTATCTAATAGATAATTTGTTTCACTAGATGGAAGTAACGTTGTAAAAATATGTGAATAACTTTTAGCATGAATTTGTTCCATCATTTGCATAAATGAATAAACTGCTTTTTTACGTAAATCCGTTGTATGTAGCATAATTAATGGCATACCATCATCCGCTTGATGTGTATCTAATCCAGTTAAACCTGCTAAAGCACGTTTAAACGTATTTTTTTCATCCTCTGTTAGTGTCTTCCAACTTGCTATATCCTTTGAAACTTTAAATTCTGTTTCTACCCACATTTGTGAAATGTTTTGACGCCAAAACATATTTGTCATATCTTCTTGAGTATTCCAATTGACGGCCTTCATTAATAAAATCCTCCTCTATTTATTAACCATTACATTATTTAAGAGGATAAGATTAAAATGCTTCTCTATGAAAATAATTTAATCTTTCCTCTAAATATTTATTTCACTATTAATTAAATTGAACAACTTGTACATTCTTCAACACTTAATAATTTATTACGTGTATAGTATAAAGATTTCAATCCTTTGTGATGTGCGTATACGTATAATCGTGACAATTCACGTGTTGAAATTTCAGAATTAACATATAAAATTGTTGAAATCCCTTGGTCCACATGTGTTTGAATTGTTGAAATTAAATCTATAAGTTTCATTTGATCAGTATTAAATGCTGATTTATAGTACCACATTGTTTCAGGTGATAAGAAAGGCATTGGATAAAATGTTTCAGCATTTCCATACGTACGTCGTTCAATTTGATCTACGATTGGCATGACCGAACTAGTTGCATTCTGAACATATGAAATACTTTGAGTTGGTGCAATAGCTAATCGATAAGCATGATATAAACCATATTCTTGTACTTGTTGTTGTAATGATTTCCAGTCTTCTGATGTAGGAATGTGCATATTAGCAAATAATTCTTTTACTTTTTCAAATTGTGGCACGAACTCTTGTGATGTATAAAAATCAAAATATTTGCCACTTGCATAATCTGATTTATCAAAATCTTGATATGCTTCTCCACGTTCTTTAGCAATTTCCATAGAACGTTCAATTGAATAATAGTTCATCATCATAAAGAAAATATTAGCAAAATCTTTGGCTTCTTCAGATTCATAGCCAATTTTATTTTTCGCTAAATAGCCATGTAAGTTCATTACACCTAAACCTACAGAATGTAACTCATTATTTGCTTTTTTCACACCTGGTGCATTTTGAATATTTGCTTCGTCACTTACTACTGTTAATGCATCCATTCCAGTATGTACTGAATCTCTGAATTTACCCGTTTCCATTACATTCACTATGTTCAATGAACCTAAATTACATGAAATATCACGTTTAATTTCATCTTCAATTCCATAGTCATTAATAATTGATGTTTCCTGTAATTGGAAAATTTCAGTACATAAATTACTCATTTTAATTTGACCAATATTTGAATTCGCATGTACTTTATTCGCATTATCTTTAAACATTAAATATGGATAGCCTGATTGTAGTTGTGTTTGAGCAATCATATTCAACATTTCTCGTGCATCTTTTTTCTTTTTAAGAACATTAGGATTAGCTACAAGTTCATCATAATATTTTTCAATATCAATATCGTCTAATGTCACTCCATATTCTTGTTTTACAGTATGAGGTGCAAACATATAAAAGTCTTTACCTTCTTTAGCTAAATCAAAGAATTTAGATGGAACAATAAGACCAGTGGAAATTGTTGATAGACGTAAGTCTTCATCGGCATTTACTTTTTTAGTATCTAAGAATTCTTCAACATCATAATGGAAAATGTTTAAATATACTGCTCCAGCTCCAGGACGTTGACCTAATTGATCAGCATAACTAAATCCACCCTCTAATGCTTTTGCTACAGGTAATACACCTTTAGCTACGCCTTTAATACCTTTAATTGCTTCACCACGTGCACGTAATTTAGATAAATTGATAGCCACGCCACCACCAATTTTACTTAATTGTTTAGCAGTAGAATCTATGAAATTAATTGAGTTTAGACTATCATCAACTTCTAGTAAAAAACATGAAACAAGCTCTCCACGACGTGCGCGTCCTGCATTTAAAAATGTAGGTGTAGCAGGTTGATAACGTTGTTCAATCATCGCTAAAATAAATTGTTTAGCTTGTTCTTTATTACCATCTGCTAAATATAGAGCAACTATGGCAACATGTTGATTATAGTCTTCTAAGTACTTAGATTTATCATTTGTTTTTAAAGCATAATCTTTATAAAATTTGCTTGCAGACATATAACTAGCAAATTCAAAATTAATAGATTTTGCGAATTCGATAATTTCTATTAAATCTTCTTCGCTATACTTCTTAAATACATTAAAATAAAAATGATTATCTACTAAGTAATGTAAACGTTCAATTTCGCTATCAAAATAAATTGTTTTATCGCTAATTTCTTCTAAGTAAACGTTTAAAGCTTCTTGATCTTTCTCAAGATTAAAAAAGCCATTGTCTTTACGTTTAGTTACTTCATTGTTTAATTCAATATGATTGTACTTTTTCTCGTCCATAATCTTCATTGAAATGCCCCACCTTATCTCTAAATTCGATAACATCTTTATTTGTACCTTGAACCTCAAATTTCATTAATAAAGGCACATGGTATGTTTTAGAAATTGTTCGACCTGCTTTCGCAAAGTTTTGTCCCCAGTTACGATTACCACTAGCAGCAACAGCACGTATATAAGCATGATTAACTTCTAGAAAAGACTGTACTTCCTTAGGAACTTCACCAAAACCAATTGTACCTGTAACTAAAATATAAGGTTCTTCTATACTATCCTTACAATTGTCTTTATTGATTTCTAATACATTTTTAATTTCACTACGTTTTATAAATCTTCGTACATTTCCTGAAAAAGAGAAATAAACTACTTTCATAGGAACGCCCTCTTTCGACAATCTTATTAATTAAAAAGAAGTTCTCTTAGTCTTATAAGAAAACTTACTTTTAGAACGAATATCATTTCGTTAACTTAATCAAGTTAATACTACATATTGTGTTTCTAATTATTAATCTTTAAAAATCATTATTTATAAATCGTTCATGTAAATAGTGTAGATTCCGAAAAAACCAATCCAAATAAGTGTGAAATTGCTACTAAAATGAATTATTCATACAATCTTTCTATTTTCCTCAAACACAACATATTGTGTCTCAATTCAAAACCCAACACTATATTCTGTGTTTCATTATACATAAATGGTACCCTAATTAAAAGTTAATATTTGATGTCAAATGTTCGTGAAATCGGTTAAAGGTGCATCATAGCTATATTAAAAACTAAGAAAATTTTATTTTAGTTTTTTTAAGGTATTTCACTTGATTTTTTGCCTACCATTACTAAACCTTATTTATTCGGGATTTCTAGTACATAAGAATGTAAATCATAATATATTGTTAGCCATTTATTAAAAAAATAACTCATTTTTTTTATTAAAAGCCGAATAAATTTCTATTTTACGAATTAAAAATTTAGAGTATATTTAACCATATTAAGAACATATGTTCGTTATCATTATAGTTTTTCTTTTTTATCTTTGCAAGTACTTATGCATCCACAAATAAATTATGCTAATATATAGACGTTAAATTTTTATAAATGAGGAGATATACTTTGAATCCTAAGGTAAAAGGTATCATTGCTATTTTAATTTCTGCTATTGGTTTTAGTTTTATGTCTGTTTTTTTTAGACTAGCCGGAGACTTACCTGTATTTCAAAAATCTTTAGCAAGAAATTTGGTAGCCATGTTTATTCCATTATTTTTCATAATAAAATATAGGCAACCTATATTGGGTAAAATGAGTAGTCAACCCCTTTTAATGACTAGATCGACGTTAGGTCTTATAGGGGTATTACTAAATATTTACGCTATTGATCACATGGTGTTAAGTGATGCTGATACTTTAATGAAGCTTAACCCTTTTTGGACTATTTTATTAAGTTTAATATTTTTAAAAGAGAATATTAAAAGGTATCAAATTATAGCTATGTTAATTGCTATTTTTGGTATGTTATTCATTGTTAAACCAGAATTTTCTTCAACTATGTTCTCTTCTTTAGCCGGTTTATTCTCAGGTATCTTCGCTGCATCTGCATATACTTGTGTACGAGCATTAAGTAAACGTGAAGCACCTTATACTATTGTATTTTATTTTTCATTATTTTCAGTCATCGTTCTTATTCCATTTTCTATTGCAACATATGAACCGATGACAAAGTTACAAATTATATATTTATTAGGAGCTGGATTATCAGCGGCAGTAGGACAAATTGGTATTACATTAGCATATAGTTTTGCTCCAGCAAAAGACATTTCTATTTTTACGTATGCTTCTATATTATTTACTGCATTATTTGGCTTTATATTATTCGGAGAAATACCAGATTTCTATGCATTTATAGGTTATATCATCATTATTGGCGCTAGTTACTTTATGTTTGAAAAAGCACGTAGACAATCTAATACATCTAACAATTAGGAGGAAAATTATGACACAAGGTCGCAATAAAGAAGAATTACAAGATATTACATTATTAGGCAATCAAAATAATAAATATGAATTTGACTATACACCTCAAGTACTCGAAACTTTTGATAATAAACATCAAGGAAGAGATTATTTTGTAAAGTTTAATTGTCCAGAATTCACTTCTCTTTGCCCTATCACTGGACAACCCGATTTTGCTACAATTTATATTTCATATATACCAAATATAAAAATGGTAGAATCAAAATCACTAAAATTATATTTATTTAGTTTTAGAAATCATGGTGATTTTCACGAAGATTGTATGAATATTATCATGAATGACTTAATTGACTTAATGGATCCTCATTATATAGAAGTATGGGGTAAGTTCACGCCACGTGGAGGCATTTCAATAGATCCATATACAAATTATGGTCGTCCAAACTCTAAATATGAAAAGATGGCCGAACATCGTTTAATGAATCACGATATGTATCCTGAAAAAATAGACAATCGATAACATGTTTTTTAACTCCTTTTATTTTTACTAATGTAATATAAAAGGAGTCATTTTTATTCTAGATTTTTTTAATAAACTATTGCGATTTATTAAATTAAAGCGTATTTTAATATTATCGCTAAAATTTATAAAGATATAAGTTCATGAGCAATAAAAACTTTTATTTTTATAAGTTATTATATTTTATTTGACTGAAAATTCTAAAAATTTATATTTTTAAGAAATTCTTGTGAGATGTAATTGTACAATCTTATTTACATAGTAATCAGTCATATTAGGAAAGAAAGGAGTGGGATGTTAATGGCAACAAATAACTCCCATGAACAAACAATTCAATCAATACCACAGAAAGGATTTTTCGGTCATCCTAGAGGACTAGGTGTGCTCTTTTTCGTAGAGTTTTGGGAAAGATTCAGTTACTACGGTATGCGTGCGATGCTCATATTTTATATGTATTTCGCAATACACCAAAATGGATTAGGTATTGATCAAACTACAGCAATGTCGATTATGTCAGTATATGGAGCACTTATTTACATGTCTTCTATTCCTGGCGCATGGATTGCTGATAGAATTACAGGCACACGTGGTGCTACTTTATTAGGTGCTGTACTTATTATTATTGGACATATCTGTTTAAGTTTACCATTTGCTTTATTTGGTTTATTCTCATCAATGTTCTTTATTATTATCGGATCAGGTTTAATGAAACCTAATATTTCAAATATTGTAGGTCGTTTATATCCTGAAAATGATACACGTATTGATGCAGGTTTCGTTATTTTCTATATGTCTGTTAACTTAGGTGCATTAATTTCACCTATTATACTGCAACATTTTGTAGATATACGTAATTTCCATGGTGGCTTCCTTCTAGCAGCTATTGGTATGGCATTAGGTCTTGTTTGGTATTTGTTATTTAATAGAAAGAATTTAGGTAGTGTTGGAATGAAACCTACTAACCCACTATCTAAAGAAGAAAAGCGTAAATATGGAATGATTATCGGTATCATAGTAGCAATTGTGATTATCGTATTATTAGTTACATATTATACCCATACCCTTTCATTCGATTTAATTAGTAATACTGTATTAGTTCTTGGAGTAGCTTTACCAATCATTTACTTTACAACTATGCTTCGTAGTAAAGACGTTACCGATGTAGAACGTTCTCGAGTTAAAGCATTTATACCTTTATTTATTTTAGGTATGTTATTCTGGTCAATTCAAGAACAAGGTTCTAACGTTTTAAATATTTATGGTTTAGAACGTTCTGACATGCAACTCAACTTATTTGGTTGGACAACTCGATTTGGGGAAGCTTTGTTCCAATCTATCAATCCATTATTTATTTTATTATTTGCACCCGTTATTTCTATGATTTGGTTAAAAATGGGTAAAAAGCAACCTTCTTTAGCTATTAAATTTGGTATTGGTACATTACTAGCAGGTTTATCATACATTCTAATTGGATTAGTTGGTTTAGGTTATGGACATACACAATTCTCAGTTAACTGGGTTATTTTATCATATGTAATCTGTGTTATTGGGGAACTTTGTTTATCACCTACAGGTAATAGTGCTGCTGTTAAACTTGCACCTAAAGCATTTAATGCTCAAATGATGAGTGTATGGCTATTAACAAATGCTTCAGCACAAGCGATTAATGGTACATTAGTAAAATTAATTAAACCACTTGGTCAAACGAATTATTTTATTTTCTTAGGTACCGTTGCTATTGTTATTACTCTTATCATTTTAGTTTTCTCACCTAAGATTACAAAAGCTATGAAGGGTATTCACTAATTAAATACAAAATAGTAAAAAGTACTTCTAGTTATGACATCTAGAAGTATTTTTTTACTTATATATTTAAAATTATAAAATTCAGGGTAAATATTTATAATATAATTTTAAATGAAAGTAGGTTTAACTATGGAGCAACAGTATAATCATGGGGTATTATTTTACCATGAACATAGCGGGCTTAAAGATATATATGATGGATTGGGAGAAGTCGCTAAATCACTAACTCAGTTATGTAAGCATCTTTCAATACAATTAAGTGAAAATGAGGGTGACATTGAAAGATATTGTAAAGAAATAAAAGATCATACTTATAGTAATGATATTGATATCGTTTTTATATTGGGAGGAGACGGTACAGTTAACGAATTGATTAATGGTGTGATGAAATATGATCTAGATCTTCCTATAGGTATTATTCCAGGAGGAACATTTAATGATTTTACTAAAACATTAAACTTAAATCCTGACTTCAAAAAAGCTAGTGAGCAATTGTTGTCTTCACATATTGAGTCATATGATGTTATGAAAGTAAATGATAATTATGTACTTAACTTTGTCGGACTAGGACTTATTGTGCAAAATGCTGAAAATGTTCAAGAAGGACGTAAAGATATCTTTGGAAAATTAAGTTATGTTGGTTCTACTGTAAAAACACTCATGAATCCCGAACATTTTGACTATACATTGACAGTAGACGACAAAGAATATAAAGGAAATACGTCTATGCTAGTGATAGCAAATGGACCTAATATTGGTGGCAGTCGCATTCCACTTACAGATCTTTCTCCACAAGATGGAAAGTTAAATAGTTTTATATTTGAACAACAAAGTTTTAGTATTTTAAACGATATTTTCAAAAAAAGAGATAGCATGAATTGGAATGAAATTACCGAAGGAATTAATCATATTCCAGGTTCTCACATAACATTACGCACTGAACCAAATATGAAAGTAGATATTGATGGAGAAATTAATTTAGAAACACCTATCACCATTGATGTGTTACCTAAAGCAATCAATATCCTTACTTTTTCGAATGATGAGAAATAACAACTATATCATAATCAAAAGGTATGTATGAATGCTTCAAGCTTCATACATACCTTTTTACTTTAATTATTATTTAAAAACATTGCTTCTACATCTTTCCAGCCATTCACTCGTTTAAAACGTGTTTCATTTATATTATGTGCAGCCGTAAAGATAATAGGTTCTCCTTCAAAAATTTGAAGCTGACGAGGATTATCATCTATTAAATAATCTGTTTTAACAATATTTTTTCTTCCACAAAAAATAAAATGCTGTGGATCTAAAAATGGAAAATATTCTAGTAACCATTCATATTTATCATGAAATGAGGTGGGTACATCCATTGCTGCTGTAGCAATATATACATCATAATGCTCATTAAGTTTTTCTACCACCTCTTGAGCATGTGGTATCACTTTAAGATGTCTAAAAAACTCTGGCGCTCTTAAAATATCTCTTACTAACCCATCATGTTCAGGAATCACATGGTTTAATTTCTGACCATGTAACGATTCCATTGTAATTCCTAATTTAGTTTCAATATTAACTGCTTCAATAATTGCACCTAAAGTATCTGCTAATACTTCATCCATATCTATTGCTATAGATTTACGTGCCATGCTATCACTTCCTTAGTTATCTTTTGCACATTTTCAAAGTATAGCAAAAAACCTTTAATTCGTCATGAATCGCAATTAAAGGTTTTTCCTTAGTTTAATAATTAAATTGTTTTAATACTTCAATCATTTTATTATTTTGTTCTTCAAATCCAATTGTAATACGTACTCCATTAGGAAAAGGTCTAGTGATACAGCCAACGTTTAATAATTCATTATACAATGCTTGTGGCTTATCTGTTACTACAAATACAAAGTTCGTTTGACTAGGTAAAAAGTGTTTACTTTGTTCAATGTTATAGAACTTTTCACGTTCTTTTGCATTTTTTCTAGTAATCTCTTTTAAATAATCTTGATCTTCTAATGCTGCAATCGCTGCATATTCTGAAATTCGTGTCACATTAAATGGTGGACGAATGATATTCCATTTTTCAATGGCTTCATTTGTTGCCACAACATATCCTACACGTAAACCTGCTAATCCATATGCTTTAGAAAATGTTCTTAATAAAAATGCATTATCAAAGCGTTCTTGTAGTTTTAATGTATCAGGATAATCTTCAGCAGTGACGAATTCGAAATATGCTTCATCAATTAAGACTGGCACATGACTTGGAACACGTTCCAAAAATGACTCTAATTCATCATGACTAAAATATGTACCTGTAGGATTATTAGGATTACATAACCATACTAATGAGGTATCAGAATTAACCTCTTTTAAAATTCCTTCCAAATCAAATCCGCCATTTTTTAACGGTACTTTTACAACTTTAGCTGATTCAACAATCGCATTATGATAATATTGTCCAAAAGTAGCTTCACTTGTCACAATTTTATCTCCCGGTGTTAAAACTGCTCTAGAAATCATGAGTATTACTTCATCTAAACCTGCGCCAAATAAAATTCGAGATTCATCAACATTTAAATGCTTACTAATTGCTTTTCGTAATGATGGAGAGCCTGTTTCCGGATAGTAAAATAATTCATCTAAGTGAGCCTCAATTGCTTCTTTTACACGAGGTGATGGTCCATATAAATTTTCATTCGATGCTAGTTTATATAACTCACCTTCTATACCAAATTTTTCTTTAAGTGCTTGCGGTGATAACCCAGGTTGATATGCCGATAATTGTTGTAATTGTTTTTTCATTTATGATCACTCCTATATAAATTAAGTTACTTTCCTTTTTCACTTATTAATTAAAATAGTACCATAAATTATCGATTTATACTTTATGTGTTAAAAAGCTCATAGATAAAATGTATCTATGAGCTTTTTACAAATTTAATGTGCCAATCCTTCTTTTTCTAAATATTGTTTAGCAACTTTATATGGATCTTCATTTTTCACTGTCACTTTATAATTCATTTCTTGCATTTGTTCATCCGTAATTTTATTTGATAATTGATTTAAAGCTTTTTTAATTTCCGGATGTTCTTTTAGAAACTTTTCTTTAAACATTGGAGCACCTTGATAAGGTGGGAAAACATGTTTATCATCTTTAAGTACTACCATATCATATTGTTTTAATTCAGCATCTGTAGAATACGCATCAATAAGATTAATGTCACCTTTCTCTACTGCCGTATAACGTAGTTTAGGTTCCATTTGTTTAATATTAGAAAGATTCAAGTTATATTTTTTAGCTACTGCTTTATAACCATCATCTCTATCTTTAAATTCCATAGTAAATCCTGGTTTAAGTTGACCTTGTACTTTACGTAAATCACCAATTGATTGTAAATTATATTGTTTAGCAAAATCTCTTTTAACAGCTAACGCATAGGTATTATTATATTTCATTGGTTTAAGCATCGTCATATCATATTTTTTCTCTAAACTTGCTTTAGCTTGGTGATATACATCAGCTTCTTTTTTAGATTTTAGATCCTCTTTAGTAAGTTCTCCTAGTACTGTACCTGTAAATTCTAAGTACCCATCTATATCGTCTGATTTTAACGCATTAAATAAGAATGAGGTTTTACCCATACCACTTTTAACATTAACTGTATCATGTGTTTCCTCTTCAATTAATATTTTATACATATTCGTAATAATTGAAGGTTCAGAACCTAATTTTCCTGCCATAGTAATCGTTGCACCTTTTTTACCAAAGAGTGGAACAACAATAACAAGTAAGATAATTAATAGAATAATACCTAGTGTAATAAGAAGTTTTTTATAAGATAATTTCGCCATATAACGCAATATAAAATCAAATAAAATAGCTAATAATGCAGCTGGAATAGCGCCAATCAATATAAGTGCTGTATTGTTACGATCAATGCCTAATAAGATCAAATCCCCTAATCCACCTGCTCCAATTAATGCAGCTAATGTAGCTGTACCAATAATAAGCACCATAGCTGTACGTATACCTGCCATAATGACTGGCATTGCAATAGGTAACTCGACTTTAGTTAAACGTCGCATTGGTTTCATACCGATACCTTTGGCTGCTTCTGTTAGAGAAGGCTCTACTTCTTTAATACCTGTATATGTATTTCTTAAAATAGGTAATAGCGCATATACTACTAATGCAATAATTGCTGGAACTTTTCCTATACCAAAAATTGGAATCATTAATCCAAGTAAAGCAAGGGATGGAATAGTTTGTAATACCGCTGCAATATTCATTACAACTTCAGATAAACGCTTTGTTTTAGTTAAAGCAATACCAAGTGGTACTGCAATTAAAATTGCGATAAATAAAGCAATAAAAGAAATTTGTATGTGCTCAAAAATTGTTCTTAGTAATTCTCCTCTACGATCATTGAGCGTTGTTAAAAATTCGTTCATGCTTTAACCCTCCTTATCATTTTTAGATAGATAGTCAAAAACATCTTCTCTTCTTAATAATGACTGTGTTAAAGCATGATTATTTTCTACAATGACTGCTTCATGTTTAGCAAGTATCTCGTAAGTATCTTGAAGTTTCATACTATCTTTTATAATTGGGTATCCTTGTTTTTCGTCATATTCAGTAAGTGTTCTTGTAAGATTTAGATCGGAGATTTTTGAATTATTGATATCTTTATGTAAGTGATCGCCCATAAACTCTCGAACAAATTGATTTTTAGGATGCTCTTGGAATCCTTCAGGTGTGTCAATTTGTTCAACACGACCATCATTTAATAAACAAATACGATCTCCTAATTTCATTGCTTCTTGTATATCGTGTGTTACAAAAATAATTGTCTTTTTAATTTTCGTTTGTAATTCTAATAAATCATCTTGTAATTTTTCTCTACTAATGGGGTCTAACGCACTAAAAGGTTCGTCCATTAATATTACTGGAGGATCAGCTGCTAATGCTCTTACCACGCCTACACGTTGACGTTGTCCTCCCGATAATTCATCTGGTTTACGATCTCGGTATGTATTTGGATCTAATCTAACCATATCTAATAATTCATCTACACGTCGATGAATATCTTTGTCTTTCCACTTTTTCATTTGAGGAACTTGTGCGATATTTTCTTTAATCGTCATATGTGGAAATAATGCGATTTGTTGTAGTACATATCCAATATCCCAACGCATCTCATAAACTGGATAATCACTCACTGGCTTATCTTTAAAATAAATGTATCCTTCACTTAACGGTATTAATCGATTAATCATTTTTAAAGTAGTTGTTTTTCCACAACCTGAAGGTCCGATTAAAATAAAAAATTCTCCTTCATTAATCTTAAAACTCACATCATCAACTGCAACATTCGTTCCATAACGTTTTGTTACATTTTTAAACTCTATCATCTTGTCACCTTCATTTCCTTCACATCACTATAAAATTTATATTGCTTATTTTCTATTAAATCATGTTTATTGATAAATTCATACTTAATAGATTTAAATACTAATTATTTTTTAACAATAAAAAATAAAACAACTTAAAACATTTTTCTAGCTTCTAAGTTGTTTTATTAAGTCATATTTAATTTTTTGTTAGATATTCGTTTTATATGATTGGATTGTTTCAAGAAATTTAGGACAATAATGTTTTAACTTATAGCTTCCTACACCATCTATCGCAATCATTTCTTGTTTAGATTCTGGTTTACGTTTAGCAAACTCTTCCAATGTATAGTCAGAAAAAATACTCACAGGCGCAATATTCAACTTTTCACTTAATTGACGGCGAACTTCTACTAATTCACTATATAAAGCACGATCAACGCCTTCTATTGTATTAATGAAAACTTTTTCCTTACTTTTATGTTTAAATGGCGTCGTATACACTGTGACATCATTATTCAATAATTCTTTCACACTTTCATCACACGTTAGAATTTCATTATATTCATTTAAAAAGCCTTTAAACCGTAACTCATCAATTAAATGACTTAACTCTGAAGTAGTATAGTCTTTCATCAATCCATGTGTTGTAAGTTGATGATAATGATTGTATTTAATATAATCACTTAATTCTCCACGTAACACTTGAATAATAACATGATAGTTTTCTTGTTGACGCATGCGTGCGATACAACTAATAATCATTTTTGCTTCATTGGTCATGTCATAAGTTTTATTTTGTTGAATGCAATTACTACATTGACCGCATTCCTCTAGACGCGCATTCGGTTCAAAATAATGTACAATTGTCGCTTCTAAGCACTTTTTCGTTTTAGTATACTGAATCATTTTAGTTAGTTTCTCGCCCATTTTATCTTTATAATCATCATCTGCTTGCGAAACAGTAATAAAATATTCATGTAATCCTTTATCTCTTTCACTAAATAATAAAATACATTCACTTTTTAAGCCATCTCGTCCTGCACGACCCGCTTCTTGATAGTATGATTCAAGATCTCCAGGCATGTTGTAATGAATAACATAACGAACATTAGATTTATCAATACCCATTCCAAATGCATTTGTTGCGATAACAACTTTAATACGATCGTATACAAAGTCATTTTGAGCTTCTTCTCTTTCTTTATTTGTTAAACCTGCATGATAAATAGCAGAAGCAATATTTATAGATTCTAGAGATTCTTGTAATTCTTCTACTTGTTTACGTGTAGAACAATAAATAATACCTGCTTGATCTTTATGAGCTTTAGCATATTCAATAACAAATTTTTGTCTTTGATATGTTGAATTTACTTTAAAAATGAGATTACGTCTTTTGGTACTTGTTTTAATTCCATCTTCTTTTTGGATATTTAATTTTTCCATAATATCCTGTTGAACTTCGGCCGTGGCTGTAGCTGTAAGAGCTACAATCGTAAAATCTTGAGGTAGTGTAAACACTTTATTTATGACGCTTTGATAACTCGGTCTAAAATCATGTCCCCATTTTGAAATACAGTGAGCTTCATCAAATGCAATTAAGTGAATGTCAATTTGACTAAGCAAGTTTAAAAAATAGTTACTTTCAAAACGTTCAGGTGCCACATATAAAAATTGAATGTCACCAGTTATTAACTTATTTTCAATCTCAGATTGTTGCTTTTTATTTAGACTACTATTTAGATAGGCTGCTTCGATACCCATTGCTTTTAACTGATCCACTTGGTCTTTCATTAAAGAAATCAATGGGCTTATTACTATCGTTGTACCACCTAACATTAAACCAGGTACTTGATAACATATTGATTTACCACCACCTGTAGGCAAGACACCTAATACATTATGATGATTTAATATTTTAGAAATTATCTCTTTTTGACCTGGTCTAAACGTATCATAACCAAAATAATGTGACAAAGTTGCTTCCATACTTACATTCCCCTTATTGCTCTTTTATTTCTTCTAATTCACTCCATCTCGTGATGTCTACATCATATGATTGCTCTAGATGTTCTTTTTCTTCATTTAATTCTTTTATTTTAGCGTAATCAGTGCTCGCTTCTACCATTTCAGCATCAATCTGCTCTAGTCTATGTTCTGTCGTTTCAATACGTTCCATTAGAGCTTCATATTCACGTTTTTCTTTATAAGACAGTCCCGTTTTTTTACGAGCGTTTGATTTAGTTTTAGGTTGTTGAGCTTGTTTTTCAAGTGTATCCTGTCGATCTTTTTCTTTTTTATAGGCCTCATAATCTTCGAATGTTCCAATAATACGTTCTAATTGGCCACCGTGAATATACCAATATTCTTGTGCTACTTTATTTAAAAAATAACGATCATGACTTACAGTAACTACTGATCCTCCGAAGGTACTAATGTAGTCTTCTAAAATTGTTAATGTTTCAGTATCAAGATCATTGGTTGGCTCATCAAGTAACAGGACATTAGGTTGATGAACAAGCAATCTCAATAAATATAATCGTTTTTGCTCTCCACCTGATAATTTATAAATCTTTTTACCATGAGTAGCACTCGGAAATAGAAATCGCTCTAACAATTGAGTAACTGAAACTGAAGTGCCATCTTTTTCTTTTGCCACTTCACTTTCTTCTCTCAAATAGTCAATCATACGTATATCTCTATCCAAAGTTTCTTCTGTTTGTTTAAAATAGGCTATTTTTACAGTTTGCCCAACTTTTAATTCTCCAGAATAATCAGTATCATCTTGATTTAAAATATTTAACATTGTCGTCTTCCCTGCACCATTTGGTCCAACGATACCAATTCTTTGACCACTTTGAATAATTTCTGTTACATCTTTGAATAATATTTTATTTTGAATCTTTTTCGTTAAATGGTCTAACTCAAATACTTGTTTGCCTAATCTAGAATAAGCAAGATTGAGTTGACCTTTATCTTTTTGATGATGAGATTGAACTTCTGACTCCAAATCATTAAATCGATTAATTCGAGCTTGTTGTTTTGTCGTTCTTGCTTTTGCGCCTGTACGCATCCATGCAAGTTCTTGTTTATAAAGTGCCTTTTGTTTTTCTTGTTGTTTTTGTTCAATCACTTCATTTTCAGCTCTCATTGCAATGTAATCTTCATAGTTTCCTGGATAAGATTTAAGTTTTCCTCTATCTAATTCCACAATACGTGTAGCAATCTCATTTAAAAAATAGCGATCGTGTGTAACAAATAAAACTGTATGTGGATATTGCTTAACATAGTTAATTAACCAGTTAATTGATTCAAAGTCTAGATGGTTTGTAGGCTCATCTAGCAATAACAAATCAGGTTGTTCTATAAGTGTCTTAGCTAAGACAACACGTTTTTGTTGTCCACCTGATAATTCTTTAATTTTTTTAGTCGTATGATTAATACCTAATTTTGATAAAATAGTTTTAATTTCAGCATTGTAATCCCATGCATGGTGTTGATCCATAAGTTCTTGAGCTTCCATCATTTTTTTAAAATTCGCATCGTTTTGATGTTCTGTATATATAGTCACAGCTTCTTCATATGTTTTAATAATACGTAACGTATCTGTATCGGAACTTAGAACAGCTTGAAATACTGTCATATCACCATCTAAATTTTGCTTCTGTGAAGAATAACGAATGCGATACTGATTAGGATGAGTTATATCGGCTGAAAAATCTTCATCTAAACCACCAATGACTTTTAATAAAGTACTTTTACCAGTACCATTTATACCTACAAGTCCAATTTTTTCATGTTCAGAAATAGAGAGATTTAAGTCATCAAAAATAACTTTATCCGCATATGATTTATTTAGTTGTTCTATTTTATACGCTTCCATATTTTTACTTCCTTTTTAATATCGAAATTTCAATATATTTCTGATAAGCTTAATTCAGTTCTATATATTATACACCTTTTTAATGCTAAATGATATAAGGAGAAAATAGATATGATAGACTTTTTCGAAAATTTACCGCCTTATCTTCAAGCGCTTATTGCCGGTATTATCACTTGGTTATTAACCGCTTTAGGTGCTGCATCAGTCTTTATTTTCAAGACTGTAAACAAAAAAATCCTAACTTCTATGCAAGGTTTTGCCGCTGGAATTATGATTGCTGCAAGTTTTTGGTCTTTATTACAACCTTCCATTGATTATGGTACAAATGGTCATTTACCTGCTTGGTTACCTGCTGCGATTGGTTTTATTCTAGGTGGTGTGTTTATTAGAGGACTTGATGCAGTCATTCCACATATACACCAAAAAATCGGTGATAAAAGTCAATATCGAGAGGGCGTTAAAACTTCTTTAAGTAAAAATGCTTTACTAGTATTAGCTATCACTTTACACAATATTCCTGAAGGTTTATCAATCGGCGTAGCATTTGGTGGAATTGCAACTGGAAATGGACAAGCTACCTTTTTTGGAGCCCTTGGTTTAGCAATTGGTATTGGTATTCAGAATATTCCAGAAGGAGCTGCTTTATCCATGCCGATTAGAGCCGCTGGTGCAACACGTTTTAAAGCATTTAATTATGGTCAAGCATCAGCCATAGTAGAACCTATTTTTGCAACTATAGGTGCCATTGCAATTATTTTTATCACTCCAGTACTACCCTATGCATTAGCTTTTGCAGCAGGAGCAATGATTTTTGTAGTTGTAGAAGAGCTTATCCCTGATTCTCAATCGAGTAATAATACAGATTTAGCTACATTAAGCTTAATGCTTGGTTTTATGATAATGATGATATTAGACGTATCATTAGGATAATTAAATTAACGAATAAGCCTGAGACATATTAAATGGTCTTAGGCTTTTTTAATATATTGACAGTCAATTCTAGTCCCGGGACCCCAACAAAAAACTTTCAATAAGAAAGTCTACGTCCAACGTAATTTAGGAATGTGTTGTCGCAGTATAACGACGAATTCAAAATGAATTCTGTCCCACTCTCATTTTTTGTTGATTTTTAATGCAACGATAAAAAACCCGTAGATAAAACTTATCTACGGGCGTTTAATATAGAATGTTTATTTTATACACTCTCTAATATTGAATTATTTTTGATTTCCATGAGGACCTATTTTGTAGTCATATTTTGATGGATTAATTTTTTTAAAATCTGGATTATTGTAGAATCTGAATAGGTCGCCGTTTAATACCTCGTCACTCATTTCTAAATCTTTTTCCACCTGTTTTTTATTTTTTTCTAAATCTTTAGGTGGCGTTGTTATTAATTCATTATTTTTATTTGAATATACTTTACCATTCACAAATTTATAATCTTTTGTGATGAAATCACCATTACGGAATGGAATTACATCATTATGATCTTTAGATAACATATCTGTACCAAACATTAAATAATTCTTCGAATCAATACCAACTAAATGTAAGATAGTAGGCATCACATCCATTTGCCCAGCATATGTTTCATCTACAGTACCATTTTTACCAGGAATTTTTAACCAAAAGCCAGTACGATTTAAATCTGTGAATTTAGCTGGTGTAATTTGCTCACCCAGTAATTTCTCCATTGCATTGTTATGGTTTTCAGAAATACCATAATGGTCACCGTAAATCATAATGACTGAATCATCATATAATCCTTTTGCTTTCAAATCATTAATATACTGTTCTAAAGCTTGATCTAAGTAATGAGCCGTTTGAATATATCCATCTACAGTAGAATCGCCTGTATTCGGCTTATCAATACTTGCATCTTCTGAATTTAAAGTAAATGGATAATGATTAGTTAGTGTAATTAAATGAGAGTAAAATGGTTGTTTCATTTTAGATTGATATTCTGCTGATGCTTTAAAGAAAGGTTTATCTTTTAAGCCTAAGTTCACGACATTTTCATCCGACATATCATAATATGTTGCATCGTAAAATTTATCTATACCAAAATGTTTATAAATTTGATCACGGTTCCAAAATGTTTTGTAGTCCCCGTGCATCACATCAGAAGTGTAACCTTCTTTTTGATCTAAAATTGCTGGTAAAGATTGATATGTGTTATCTCCTTTTAATGAATACGCAGATCCTTGTGGTAAACCATATAAACTATTATCCATTGTAAATTCTGAGTCAGAAGTTTTACCTTGTCCTGTTTGATGGAAGAAGTTTGGATAATATCTAAAGTCATCGTTACCAGTCGATAATTTGTTTAAGAAAGGTGTAACTTCCTTACCATTTACTTTTTTATTAATTAAAAATGTTTGAAAACTTTCCAAATGTATTTTTATGATATTTTTCTTCTTAGCAATACCATAATATTCAGAGTTTGGTTCTGTATTTTTTTGTTTCGTATAATTTAAAACACGAGTTAAATCATCTTCAGAAGCCAATGCTTTTTGTTGATTGTTTTGAATCGTTTTAACACCATCATATACAGTAAAATTATATGGACCTAAATATTTAACTAAATATTTGTGATCAAATGTACGAGTCAATAATTCAGGGCGATCAGTTTCAGCAAAAGCTAAGTTTAAAAAGAACAATGCAATTGATGCTGCCATCACTACTGGTACAAACTTTTTACTAAATACACGTTTGTCTAACCAACTTCGTTTAAAAATTAAAATAAACAGATAAACAATAGTATCTATAAAATACACAAAGTCATACCATTTAAAAGAGGCACTTACTGCGCCCCCCATCGATTCAACGTTACTCGCTTGATTTAATGTACTAAACGTTAAAAAGTCTGAGAAGAATCTAAAATAAACAACATTAGCATAGAGTAAAAATGTTAATAAGAATCCTCCAATAAAAATAAACCAATATGCTTTCTTACCTTTAAAGAACAGAAAGATACTTAAAATAAGCGCGATTAAACTATATGGATTCATCAATAGTATTAAATTTTGAACTAACCCTTTAACACCTAAAGAAAAATCTACATAGTATGAGAAATACGTTTTCAATGTTACTGTAAATACAGTCATTAAGAAAAACGCAAAAAGACTTATTTTTCTTTTGTGTAAACTCATGAATGTTTCCTCCGTTTATAGTTATTCAAATACGGCCATTTACGAATGCTATTTTTAAAATTTAATATGTTTTTAAAACAATAAAATTTTTAATTATTATTTAATAAAAGAACCTTTTTTATCACTACATTTAATTGTTAACTATTTATTAAAAAAATGCGAATTTTGTAATATTTTTGTAATAATACTTCATAGTTCAATATATAAATATAAAGTATTTTTACTTATTTATCAAGAAAAAGCTCAAGTTTAGCCTTTCCATTTATATACCTAATCATTTCTAAACTATTAAACTGATTGATATATTATAACGTCTAATCTATTCAATTTAATCAGACTATAGTCCTATACCTTTACATTAAAAAATATCATTAAATATTAATATTCAATATTTTGATGATATTTTTTATTTTAACATTTCTAATTGCATTCGAAATTCGATACCGTGAAATAATTGATTCATCCAATTACTAAACTTCACAGTATTTTTTTCAGCCGTTTCAATATCTATAAATTGAAATTTCAAACGAGATCCTCGTGGTTTTTGAGCAAGTTTAGTTAAATGATAGCTTGCTATAGTACCTATTTGTGGATAACTTCCAATAGTGTAATGATCATTTAATAAAATAATAGGTGTACCATCACGTTTTACTTGAATAGTGCCCTTTTTTACTGGTTGATACTCAGGCATATCTTCATAATATGCTTTAATACTAGGACCCTCTAATAACATCCCTACACGATTAGACTTATTCGTTACCTTGTACTCTCCATGTATAAATGTTTGTTGTGTTTCAGTATCAAAATCATTTGTTCCTTTATTAGCAATGACATGAAATACATCAGAAACATAATTAAACGATAAAGCATAACCATCAATTCCCCAACTTGTTGTTCGCTGATGTGCTAAATTTTCAAAAAGTTTACGGTGTCGTGATGTATAATCACGTTTCATTTCAATTTCATCGCCTTCTTGAAGTGTTCTTCCATGAAACCCTCCAACACCAACATTTAAATCTGTTGACGTTGAATTTAACCAAGAATCTAATTTAAATCCTCCTCCAATAGCTAAATAAACACGAGATGTTGTACTCGTTTCTTTGAAAGACAATACTTCTCCTTTTTCTACTAAATACAATTTATAAGGTTTAATTTTCATATTTTCTGTACACGCTTCAAAGTGATGACCTGTTAAGGCAATTAAAGTAGGCTCTGTGAATCTAATTTTCGCCATAATATGTGTCATTTCTAAAGTTGCTTCGTTTTTATCATTTGCTACAAGACGATTCGCAATTTCATGTCCTAATGTATCTAATGCACCGCCAGGGATGACTCCCTCATATTCATACCCTTGGCGTCCAAAGTCTTGGAACGTGCTAAAAAGTCCAGGTTTTTCTATTATGATTGACATTATTTAAAATCTCCTAATTCAGTATCATTTGGATTTTTAGGATGAAATAAGACATTATCTCCTAATTTTAATAAATTAAAGTTATCGCGCTCTGGTGAAAATAATTTAATTGGGGTATAGCCAATGACTAACCAATCGTTATAAGTATCTGTCGTTACAATGCCACATTTTTTCCCTTCAATAATGACAGAACCTGCAGGTACTCTTTTTTTCTTGTGACTGGTATGATTAACATATAATTTTTCATTCATTCCTGTTAAATAAGGAAAGCCTGGGGAATATCCCATCATAGAGACAAAGTAATGTGATTTTGAATGAAGTTGAATAAATTCCTCTTTGGATAGACGATAGTATTTTAATAGAGCCTCTAAATCAGGTCCAAATTGATCACCATAAACCACAGGAATATTATGAAAATGACACGCTGTTTGTTTATTTTCGATATGTTCTAATTCAGTCTGAATTGAATTTACAAGTGCCTTCATATATTGAAATGGCGATGAAATATTATAATGTTTAATCATATCTCGAGCATCATAACAAATCATCATACTAGACTCTGTAGGTACAATATCAGTGATGAAAGGTAAGTCTTTATTTAATAAATGTGTACGTACAGCAATTAAATTTTTTGTTACATCTTCAGCGACTTCTTGTTCAATATCTATAATAATCGCTTGGTCTCCTTGACTATAAATTTTCATTATTGCACCTCTTATTACATTCTAAATTATTTGAATCTATTTTATTGATGATAAAATAAATTTAATAAATGCGTAGCATATGGCATGATGGACTGAATTAAAAGATATACTAGTACAAATTGAAACAACACAGTCATTGTGCCTACAATACGCGGTAGCATGATTAGATTATCCTTCAAATATCGATTGATTATATATTTACTTAAACTATTGAGTAGTACGATAAGTATTAACCATAATAATGCCATAATCTTCTCCATTATTAACTAAATTAAATTTCACAATATTTATCAAATGTATTTTATATATAAATAGATACCCGAGCAACTTCACGTAGACTATTCAGCAAATAAACTTCTACTTCTTCATTTTCCAGTTTTATCATTAATTCATCTTTAGTATAATCTTTCAGCTTAAGTTTATGATTTTCTAATAAACTTTCTCTCATACATCCTCGTAAAAAATCTTTATTATATCGTGGCGTATAATAGTTTCCATTTTCTTTAATCATAATATTTCCAATATCAAATTCTAAAATTTTACCACTATCATCATACAGTAGTATCAAATCTGTTTCATGATTATGCGTTAAATATGTTCTTTCTGTTGTTTTATTTATAATAAATTTTTGTGGATAATCATTATTAGACTTTTTAAAACGTGCAGTAAAAATGTCTTTAGAAGATAATGGCTGAATAACGTGGGTAAATTGTCCGTCTTTATCAATTTCTATTTTCAAACGATATAAGTGATCATTATAATTTTGTTTTAAATTTTCAATATAACTATACCAAGCAATCTCTGAAAACTGAAAACCTAATTGCGAACAAGATTGACGTAGACGACGCGTATGATAGTTTAACCTTGGTATATGACCATGATTAAGTCGCATTGTTTCAAATAATTTCAATCATAACTCCTCCAATATTTTGGTTTTGTCTCGAAATTCTTGAATTTCATTTAATGGAACAGAATCAATAGTAATTCCCGCACCTACCCCGTAAAGAGCCAGATTATTTAGATATTCTACTGTTCTAATTGGAATGTTAAAAATCATTTTATCATCTGGTAACATTAAACCTATTGTGCCGCAATAAATATGTCTTGGACTGGTTTCTAAATGTTTGATATAAGTCATTGTACTTTGTTTAGGCGCACCAGTGATAGATCCACATGGAAACATTGCTGTTAAAATTGAATGAAGCGATATAGCATCTTCTAGTTGCCCTGTTACCATACTTGTCATTTGGTATACGGTTTGATACGTTTCAATAAAAAACAATTTATAAACCTCGATGGTTCCAGTTTTTGAAATTCTTGACATATCATTACGTAATAAATCAACGATCATTACATTTTCTGCTCTATCTTTATGAGAATACATTAATGCTTCATAATTCAACTGATCTTCTACACTATTTTTCCCACGTGGCATTGTTCCTTTCATCGGCTTACTAACAATAATGTTTGCTTTATTGTTAAACGTACCTTTTTGAAAAAATAACTCTGGAGAAATTGACGCAACTTTTACTTCTTCGGTATCTAATAAAGCTGTATAGCCACCGTTATTGTTGTGAGTTAAATAGGTATATAACGTTGAAATAGGATAATGTACTTTACTGGATAAACGAGTAGTATAATTAACTTGATAAGTATCTCCTTCTGTAATAGCTTCTTGTATTTTAATAATTTTTCTTCTCATTTGTTCTTCACTTTCTTGAAATTGAAAATGATGTACTGAATGATATTGTATATTATCCTTATTATTATCAGAGTTTAAGGGTTGATTAAAAGCGTATGCAGCAGCGTATACTTCTTTTTCTATTAAGTGATACGTTTCTAATTGATTATTAAAAAATGGCGCTGATTCATAAGTTAAATATAACGCTACATAATGCCCCTTTTTCTGTTGTTCTTCAGCAAATTGAATAACTTCACCTACTTCTTCTAAAGAATAGGCAATTGATTTTGAAATATATTGATCAAATCGCAATTGATAATTGATGTAGTCATCTTCATTAGTATAATAACGGTAATTAAACGTAATATTCATGTGTTTTTCCTACTCTCTCTATAAAGTATTGAATCTGCTGATGACCATATTCACTTAATATAGATTCAGGATGATACTGTACTGCAAAAATAGGTAGTGTATCATGTTCAAATGCCATCATAATACCTTCATTATTTGTAGCTGTAATATTTAATTGAGAAGGTAATTGTTGCCTATTAGCAATTAAAGAATGATAACGCATGACATTAAAATTTTGAGGTAACTGTTTGAAAAGTCCTTTACCTGTATGCATTATAGGTGTTGTATGACCATGAACGGGCTTTGGCCCATGCATAATTTCCCCTCCATAATATTCATAGATGAGTTGAAACCCTAAACAGATACCTAATATAGGCACCGATGAGGCGTATCTATCTAAAACGCTTTTCAAAATTGGATAGTCACTTGGTTTTCCCGGACCTGGAGATATGACAATAGCTTCAATTGTTAATTCTTCAAGTAATGCTACAGTCACTTCTGTTACCTTTATTACCTTTACACAATGAGAAGTTTTTGTTTTTATGTAATCAATCAAGTTATATGTAAATGAATCATTATTATCTATGACTATAATCATAATTATTTCCAACCTTCAAAATAATATATTAAAATACAATTTTATATAAGCGCTTTTTTTAATATTCTATAAACTAGCACTTGATTTTAAGATATGAATATATTAAGCTATCTATCGTATAATTCGAATATAAAGAGGTTCCTAGCTGAAACCCTCTATAAAAAACTAGACCTTTGTAGAAATATTTATATAAGCTTTTTAATGTACATATGTTCTACATCTTTTAAGTCTATCTTTTTATAGAGATAGGCTTTTTTTATATTTTATATCCAATGTTTTCATTCTATTTCATCATAAATTAAAAATATTAACTTTTAAAGGAGAAACGTTATGCCAAACAGTGTTTTGAATTCTGAAAAAGCAATTGTTGTGTTTAGTGGTGGTCAAGATAGTACAACCTGTCTTTTCTACGCCAAAAGACATTTTAAAGAGGTTGAACTTGTCACATTCAATTATGGGCAAAGACATAATACAGAAATCGAAGTAGCTTCTAAAATAGCAAAAGATCAAGGGTTGAAACACCATATTTTAGACATGTCTTTACTATCTCAACTTACTCCAAATGCATTAACAAAACATGACATGAAAATTGAGACAGGAGAAGATGGTATACCAAATACTTTTGTACCTGCTCGTAATTTATTATTCTTGTCATTTGCTGGAGCTCTTGCTTATCAAGTGAATGCGAAACACATCATTACGGGTGTATGTGAAACAGACTTCTCTGGTTACCCAGATTGCCGAGATAGTTTTATTAAATCTATGAATGTCACACTTAGTTTATCTATGGATAGAGACTTTGTTATTCATACACCCTTAATGTGGTTAGATAAAACGCAAACTTGGGAACTCAGTGATGAATTAGGTGTCCTCGATTATGTGCGCCACAATACGCTTACATGCTACAACGGTATTATTGGAGATGGATGCGGAGAATGTCCAGCTTGTAAATTAAGACAACGTGGACTTCATCAATATTTAGAACAAAAAGGAGATGCGTCATTATGATACAACAAGTTTATCCTACAGTGAATCACCCTTATACATTTGAATTAAATAAAGATTTCAATTTTTCTGCGGCACATTTTATTCCTAGTGAAGATGCTGGAAAATGCATGAGAACACATGGACATACTTATTTTGTTAACTTAACTATTGTTGGAGATACACTCGACCATAATGGATTTTTAATTAATTTTAGTGAATTAAAACGATTGGTCCATGACCAATTTGATCACTATTTATTAAATGATTTACCTCAATTTAAAGATAAAAGTCCTTCTACTGAAATTGTGGCACAGACAATTTTTGAAATCGTACAAGCTCATCTTAACGAGTATGACAATAAACCTAAATGTGTACAAGTGTATTTACGTGAAACACCATCAAGTTATGTTGTCTATCGTCCAAAGGAGAATAAATAATGCCTTCAAAAATACCAGTTTTAGAAATTTTTGGTCCTACTATTCAAGGAGAAGGACGAGTTATAGGACGAAAAACAATGTTTGTCCGCACAGCAGGATGCGATTATCGTTGTAGTTGGTGCGATTCCGCCTTTACGTGGGATGGTAGCGCTAAAGATGATATAGAGTTATTAACTGCTCAAGACATTTATGATCGTTTAAAAGAAATTGGCGGTAATCAATTTGATCATGTCACTATTTCTGGAGGTAACCCTGCATTAATCAAAGGAATTCAAGATTTAGTAGATTTATTTGAAGAAAAAAATATTTTTACGGCATTAGAAACCCAAGGCAGTAAATTTCAACCTTGGATGCGACAAATTAACGATTTAACAATTAGTCCTAAACCGCCTAGCTCTAATATGGTGCCTAATTTAGAAATATTAGATGATGTCATAGAACAATGTATACCATCAACATTGAACTTGAAAGTAGTTGTTTTTGATAAAGAAGATTATCAATTTGCTAGAATGATTCATCATCGTTATCCTAATATTCCATTTTATTTGCAAGTAGGAAACCCTTATTTAGATGATGATGTTGAACATCATACCGAAAAATTACTTGGTCGCTATGAAACCCTTGTAGACACAGTAATGAATAGCAGTGATATGAATCACGTGTATGTTTTACCTCAGTTACATACATTGTTATGGAGTAATAAGAAAGGTGTATAATTAGTAAATTATAATAGAATATTATTTATTAAGTGTTTTGAAATGATTAAGTTTATTTTAATTGCTATAATATTTTAATGAACTACACACACGTGATAGGAGTACACCATGATTATATATGTATTTATTAATATAGCCATTACAATATGTGTTCTGGGTTTTGATTTATATCGGCATCATTTCAAACAACTAACGTTTAACTCCGTTCTATTATCCATTGTTATCAATGCTATTATTAATAGTATTGTGATTGAAAAGTTCAATTTTATAACATTTGCTTCAATTATATTTTTCTTAAGTTGGACAATCTTACAATATTATTTAAATCGTAAACATATATACTTAATGATTTCAGAGTATAAATCTCTTGCATTCATTTTTGCAATTATGATTAGTTGCTCATTATTTATCACTTTTGAATCTAGCGATCAATCAGTCTATATGTCTATCCCTTATTTAGCTCCAGCTATATTTATCGTAGGCTTAAGCATTGATTTCATAAGTACTTTTTCAAAAAATGAAATGAATCATCTTAAATTTTTGAGTAAGCTACAACATCCTATTATGATTGGTCATACAATTATTATTATTTCAATTATACTTTTGACCTTATTAACGTCATTTTGGTATATCTTCATAATTATTTATGCTTTATTTGATATATATTTATTGTGGCAACTCAAACATAATCATATTGAAAATGACTTAAAAAAATAAACATGTAAGAAGCTATGATGTAAGAGCTTTTACATGTTTATTTTTTATTGATAAATTTTTTCTTTTTCTGCAACTACTTTTTCAATAGGTGCTTTTAAATTGGAAGCTTCTACAATATATTTTGGTCTTTGTTTTACTTCGTAATAAATTCGCCCAATATATTCGCCAACTACACCAATAGACATTAACTGAATGCCACCTAATAACAATACAGCTGCTATTGTTGTAAAGTAACCCGGATGATTAATTCCATTTATTAAAATGCCTATTAACAAATAAATAATATAAATGATGCTTAATCCAAAGATAAACATTCCAAGATATATCATTGCTCTCAGTGGTTTATTATTAAATGATATTAATCCATCAATCCCATAATTTAATAACTTGGTAAAAGTCCATTTAGATTCTCCAACTTCTCGTTCTACATTTTTATAAGTAAAAATCTTTGTATTATATCCTATCCATTCAAATAACCCTTTAGAAAATCGATTATATTCATTTAATGAAACAATCGATTTAACTGCACGTTGACTTAATAATCGAAAATCTCCTACACCATCACTAAATTTAATATCTTCGACAAAGCTATTAATGAGCTTATAGTACAACTTTGACATTGTTTTACGTGCAACATTTTCACCACTACGATCTCGTTTAGCGACAACTTGATCAAACCCTTGTTGATACATTTCAACCATTTTAGGTATAAATTCCGGAGGATGTTGTAAATCTCCATCAATCATTACGACTGCATCAAAATTCACACTGTGTTGAAAACCAGCAATCATTGCTGCTTCTTTACCAAAATTTCGACTGAAAGAAATATATTTAACATGTTCATCGTATTCCGCTAAATGTTGTATATGCTCAATCGTATTATCTTTACTACCGTCATCAATAAATAACAAGTCATAATAATAACGACGAGTTTTACTATTCTCCGTCAAAATTTCAGTCAATCTATCGTAAGTTTTTTTTACGACTTTACCTTCATTGAAGCAAGGTATAATGACTCTGATTTTCATCTAATTACATCCTTTTCTACATTCTTTCCAATATTGTATCAATAAAATCAATAAACATTCTACTAATAACCATGTAATTAACAAATAATTAACATTAATTCCAGCTTTTGTAATAATTTAAACTATATTATTTTAAATCACCTATTGCTACATCATCTGGATCTTTACCTTGACGTGCATTTCTATTTAAACTATCAATTTCCGCAATCTCAGTAAGTTCTAAATTAAAGTCAAAAATATCATAATTTTCACGAATACGAGATGGCGTTTTTGATTTAGGAATAATAATTCTGTCATGGGCTAGATGCCAACGTAATACAATTTGTGCTGGTGTTTTGTCATATTGTTCTGCTAATTTTGTAATTACTGGATCATCTAATAATCCTCGATTTCTCATAAGTGGCATCCAAGCTGTAACAGTAATATCATGTTTATCACAATAATCTTGTACATCTTGTTGATTAAAATAAGGATGAACTTCTATTTGATTAATTTGAGGTACAATAGTTGTCTCTTTCATCAAAGTTTCTAAGTGATGGGGTTTAAAGTTACATACACCAATCGCTTTAATTTTACCTTCATTATATAATTTTTCTAATGCTTTATAAGATTCAATATATAAGCCATCTTTTTCACATGGCCAATGAATTAAATATAAATCTAAGTAATCCAATCCTAAGTTTTCTAAAGATTTATTAAAATATTCTAATGTATTATCATATCCTTGATAATCATTCCATAATTTAGAAGTAATAAATACGTCTTCTCTTGCAATATCACTGTTGTTTAAAGCTTTACCTAGTGCTTGTTCATTACCGTAAAAATAAGCAGTATCAAATGCACGATATCCCGCTTCTAATGCTGTTTGTACTGCGGTTTCCATCTCATCATCTTCCATTTTATAAACACCTAGTCCTACTTTAGGCATTGGGTAACCATTATTTAACACTTGTGTATCATTTATCATTTGTGCCACATCCTATTCAATATAATTTCTCAACTAAAAAATAGCATAACTTAATTTCTTTTACGCATACAAATAAAGACACTTAGGTTTACATACCCAAGTGCCTTTATTTTTATTCATCCGATTCATGTTTGCGATCGTGATTTTCTTCTTCCTCTTCATCACTAATCACAGGTCTTGTTTCATTAAATTGGTATTTAAGTACAACCCATACCAATTGATGATTATCCATTTCAGAAACAATCCATCGATCGTATTTTGTATCTATATAATCTTCAACTTGAAGATTAGTATTGTGTGCTTGTAACCATCCACCAATTGTATCGATATCTTCAGAATCTTCAAAAGTGATATCAAATTTTTCATGTAAATCATCAAGTAAGACACGTCCGTTAATTTGATACATATCTTCCTCTAATTTAACAATATCATTTATTTCATCGTCATCAAATTCATCTCTGATTTCACCGACAATCTCTTCAAGAATATCTTCCATTGTTAGAATACCAGCAGTACCACCATATTCGTCAATAATAAGACTAATATGAACATGTTCACGTTGCATTGAAACTAATGCATCGCTAATACGAGTTGTTTCTGAAATCATAGGTAATTCATGAATATAATTAGAGATTTTAATTGTTTTACCTGAAGCATATTCTGTTAAAAATTCTTTTACATTAATAAAACCTTTTATATGGTCTTTATCCCCATCTTCAGTAATTGGATAACGTGTAAATTGATGTTCTTTAATCGTTTCAAGTAATTCGTCAACATTAAATGGTTCGTTTAACGTTACCATTTGTGTACGTGGAACCATGATATCTTTCGCATGTCTTTCGTCAAATGAAAAGATATTTTGCATGTAATTCAGTTCTGTTTGATTAATTTCTCCACCATTATAACTATTATTAATAATAATTTTAATTTCTTCCTCAGACATTGCATCTGCTTGCGCATCAGGATTAACACCAAGCATTCTAATAATTACTCGTGCCGAACCATTCATTAACCATATTAATGGTTTCATGACATTACCAAAATAATATAATGGTCTAGCATAAGTTAATGCTAATTTTTCAGTATGTTGTATTGCTATTGATTTAGGTGCTAACTCACCTAACACTACATGTAAATAAGTTACAACAATAAACGAAATCACAAATGAAATGGTTGTAGTTACTGCACTTGGCAAATGTAATATATTAAAAAGTGGATGTAATAGTTTTTCGAATGTCGGTTCACCTAACCAACCTAAACCTAAAGATGTAACTGTAATACCAAGTTGACAAGCTGATAAATAATAATCAAGATTAGCAATCATCTTTTTAACAATTTTTGCGCTTCCATTACCTTCATCAGCAAGTTGTTCAATTCGTGTTGAACGTACTTTTACTAATGCAAATTCAGATCCAACGAATACAGTTGTTAAAGCGATTAATAGAAAAAATATTACTAAATTAATTATGGTCACTGTTTCCAATTAGTTCCCTATTTCTAGGGATTCACCTCCAAATATTATGTGTCTCTAATGAGTAACACGAATTTAATACGTCATACTTATCACCGTTATAAAAGCATGTTAAGACCTTCCCATCAAGACACCCCCAAAAAAATGTATTACTTTAATTTTACCATATTTCTATACTAAATGGTTAAATAAGAATAAGAAAGCTTTTAACATTTAAAATCATTTAAAAAGCATTATATACTGATTTTCTTCCTACTATTTCATATATACTTCAATGGTCCTTGTAATAAATTTTTAAGAAAATCAGAAAAACGATATATGAGGGATTTTTTAATTAAGCACTATAAAAGTGCAATAATAGTCCAAGATGGTTATTTGTTTCTTAAACTCAAATTCCCATTTAAAACTAATCTATAGTAATAGTCAAGTATATATATCGCTATATCTTTTTAATTACATATTAACTATATAATAAAAGATTGGACAGAATTCGTTAATCTCCTCGATAATGTAACCCCAGCTTTCGTTGAGCG
>NZ_JANJPM010000057.1:0-6705 GCF_026222585.1 Staphylococcus sp. SUC_1.2
ATATATTAATGTAAAAGCTTTATTTCATGATTCATCAAACAGACATCCACTTATAAAAATAACTAATATCATTTAATGATTCACTTCTGTTACCTGTTCAACATTTTCTAAAAAACTTAAATATAAGACTAGAAACTTATCTTCTTCTTCAACATAGGGTGCATGTCCAGATTCTTCAAATAAAACCTTCTCAACATTTTGATAACGCTCTTCTATTTTATAATGATTCTTATCATTTATAATTGGATCATAGCGTCCGTTTATAATTAATGTAGGAACTTTAACATAATGTGTGTACCCTTTATTCGCATAAGCCGTATCTAAAAGTGCTCTGCTTGCTATAGCACTATCCTCGGAATTTTGTTTACTGTATAAGCGTTGCCGTTGAATCCATTTCATTGCTGATTCTTGTTCTTTATAGATATACGGGAATAATAAAAGTAATGCTTCAGATTTATTAAACCCTGCAATTTCGTCTTGGTGCTCAATCATTAATTTCGTAAAACCATGAACGATATCCTCAGCTTTTGAAGAGATAATTGTTAAAGATAATAAATGATTTTCATGTTTTTCGGTAAATTCTCTAGCAATAACCCCTCCCATATCATGACCTAATAGATGCGCTTTCTTTAAGTTTAATTTATTGATAAGTACATATAAATCTTTCACATGATCTTCTAAGTTATATGAATCTGGACGTGACGATTTACCATGTCCTCGAACATCATACGCAATCACTCTATAGTTTTGTTGGAGTTGTTTGTTTAATAAATCAAACGCTGCCGAATTACCATCTAAGCCATGAATTAAGATAACGGGGCTGCCATGTCCTTCATCTTGATAAGCTAATTTTGTTTGGTTTAACGTTTCGATTTTTTTCATATTGGCACCTCCCTTAATTGTTACTATACCCACTTCATTAAAAGTTACGCTATGAATGTTCTTAACTTTATTAAAATCATTATTATATAAATATTTTTTAAATTAAAAAAGCACTTGTTACAAGTGCTTTTTAACTCAGTCAATGACTGCCAATATAATAACTCCTGAGACATTGCTTATGTCCCAGGCCCTACTCTCAAGTTAATTTGCTTATCTATTTTGAACTGGGAATGTAAACTCAAATAATATTTATTTCAAGCTTATGTTAATTAAGCGTTACACCCTCGTCCTTGATGATAATTTAATTGTATAAAAAACGATCAATGCCACTATCATGATCCATATAATAAGAGAAATGATTTGTGCAATTTCAGGTTTTGTCACTACTGCATCAATCGTCTTTTGACAGAATAATAAACCAATTGCTGTGTACTCTATTTTTTTAAAAAAGACACCGATCAAGCTTAGTATAATACCTATAAAAAAAACGACTTGATGACTATAAATAGTGATGGGAATGATTCCCCAATTTAGATTAAAAACACGCATAATGATTAAAATTAGTGCAATTATCGCAACGATATATCCTAGTATCATTTCAAAACGATTGCTATATAGAAACTTCTTCTTATCAATACGAATATTAATAAAAATCGATAATGGAAAAATGATTATACAATAGAATATAGAAATTGCTGTAGCCGCTTGAAATGGCACATATTGCTTATCATAAAGATATGATATTAAGATAAAATTCATAATAAAGAAAATAACAGGATTCGTTTGTAAACCGAATAAATTTCGTTGAATAATCAAAATAATTTGTGCTGGAGATTTGCCACGATAATCTAAATAATCTTCATCTTTTGATTCAGACCTTTTCAAATCATTGCGCAAATTTTCTTTTATATCATCGATTAAATTAGGTGCCATCCCTTTGTGGCTAAAGTAATCGTTAATATTTTCAAGTAACACTTTATCGTTGGTTCTCATGAGTTACTCCTTTGCTATAGTTTAATAACATCTATACGATTGTTAATTGTTCAATTTAAAATTTTATCATACATTGACATTATTTTCTGTTTAATGACGAAAAATAAGAGCATGACGTTATTCAAAAGTTAGAATTTAACGTCATGCTCCTAGTGATGAAATTATAAAATTTGTTATTTTTATTATTTAGCAAGATCAATACGATATAATTTTAAGTTTTTATCTTGAGGTGAATTTGAGCCAAATTGATAGCTTGTTTTACCTTTTTGAATATATCCAAAATTGCCGCTTACTTTATTATATTGAACTCGTGCCACTGCATTTTGGCCTAAATTTTTCTTAACTTGATTATAAGTTGGGCCATTAGCTTCATTATAAGTCATAGAAATTCTAGTAACATAACCTTGGTTCTTTTTACCTACTGCAGTTACAACTAATAAACCTTTATTTGTGCGATACTCATAATAACCTTCATTGTTGCTTGGATTTTTAGAATAAATCGGTGTACCATATTTGTTTGAAACATTTTTGATTGATTCGCCAAGTGTAATATTTTCTAATGATTTTTCACCTTGAGTTAATTGTTGAACTGTTTGAATTGTATTACCGCTAGCTGCTTCAGCATGATTAACGCCTACTCCTGTCATTACTAGTCCAGAGACTAAAAATGCCGCTACTAATTTTTTCATAAGCACTCTCTCCTTTATCTCGTTTCTCGTCTTGTGCTTATTCATAGTATACCCCATTTATTACTAAAATAACAGTATTGTTACGAAAATATTACAAAATAAGTTATTTTATGTAACAAATCAGGATGACGACTGAAGATATCCTAACAACAATTAGTGTTCAGGCATATATTTCTTAATAAATGGTGTTACATCTTCAATAAACTTATCTTTCTCTTCCTCAAAAGGATATAAACTTGATTGAGCATACACATCAAATTGTGACTCTTTAACTAAATCGGCTACTTCTTTAGATTCAAGTGTTGTAATACGCTCACCATGTTCTCCCGCAATAATTAACGTCGGTTTCGTTACATGTTCAAATACGCTTGAAATCGCAGTTTCTTTGAACACATCTTCAATCGCTTGTGTCTCCTCTTTTGTAGAAATTGCATTCGTATCCTCAACATGTTTTAAAAACTTATTAACTTTTCTCGGCTTATGATAACGATGCTTTTCTAAAAACTTATTTTGTTTTTCGTCATCCCAGTTTCTAATTTTATGTGAATATTTTCTGAATAAACGTTCTTCAGGTAATTCACCCTCAATAGATGTTGGTGTTACCATTATGAGGGATGACACATAATTAGGATAACGTTCTGCCAAATCCGCAATTATGGCTGCGCCCATTTCATGACCTATTAATGCTGATTCATCAATATACAAATAATCTAGTAATTGTATGATATCATCGGCAAATTCTTTGAAATCAATTTGTCTTGGTTTATCTGAATAGCCATGTCCTCTCAAATCTAGTAAAACTACTTGAAAAGATTTTGCCAATTCTTTTGCTAAATTTTGAAATATAGAAGCATTTTCATATGCTGTATGTACTAAGACAACAGGATATCCCTCACCCATCGTATTGTAATGTAAGGATAAACCACCTTTTCTAGTAAATAAATCCATCTTATGAATCTCCTCCTTGTTTTATATGAATCGGTAATATTGATAATAACTCTTCACTTGTAGTAATAATAAAGTCAACCTCTTCTTCTAAAGGTTCTAATTCAGCGTCATCATGTTTAAACCACACACTTACCATGCCCATTGCGCGAGCTGGTGCTACATCATTTAAAGCATCATCACCCACATACATTATCTCTTCAGGTTGAACATTTAATTGATTAATCATATCTTCAAATATTTTAGGATGAGGCTTACGGAATCCTACAGTTTCAGAAGTTGATAAATAATTGATTACATGCCCTAATCCTAATGATTGTAAACGAAATTGTTTAATTTTAGATTTACCATTTGCGATAACACCTAAAACATAATTATTTTGCGATAATTTCTCCAAAGTATATAGCGTGTCATAATAAGGGAATACGTAACGATAGAAATGCATTTCAAAATCATTAAATAAATCTTTCCATGTTAAACGATCAATATGGAACTGCTTAATAATTGCTTTATATAAATCAGGTTTATCATTATCTTCATCGTCATCTAATTCTATAAATTTTTGTTTAAAATCTGCTAATTGAACATGTACGAAGTAATCATGAAATCGTTCATATTGTTCCTCAATGAATTTATCTCGAGATTTTGTTCTATCTAATAATGTACCTTCTAAATCAAACACGATTGCTTTTATATGACTTAAGTCCATTGTCAATTCCCTCTTAACTCTATAATTATTCTCATTTTATCAAAAAGTCTTCCATAAAATAATAACGTAACATCCATGTGATACAGTTAAATGTATGTTTAAATATCTTTAGATTGCTTAAGCAAAATGTAAAATAATGTTGGAATACCTATTAAAGCCAAAATAATACTAGCTGGTATTTGCACTGGATGAATTAACACACTACCAATCCAATCTGCAATCAACATCATTGTAGCACCGATTAAAATATTTAATATCATTTGAATGCCTAACGTAAATCTCCAATAATAGCGTCTTATCAGTTGAGGCACTATCATGCCGATGAAACCAATAATACCTGTATATGCTATCGCGACTGCTGTTATTATAGATGCTAGTGTTAGTATCAAAAACATGACTTGTTGGACGTTTAAACCTAATGACCGGCTCTTCAATTCACCTAATTGTAATAACTTAATCGCTGGCACCATACTAAGTAGAATCAATATAATAGGTATAGCTATTAGACCGATGTATATGACCTCTCGCGTTTCAGCCGCTGCAAATCCTCCGAAAAAGTAGTTAGCTATTTGGTTCATCTTATTAGGTTTAATTAAAACTAGAATATACAATAACGCATTAAAGAGTGCACCTATCATCAAACCAGTAATAATAAGAATTTTAAGTGGATAACCACGTGAGATTTTGGCAGCAATCATTAAGACGATCAACAATGCGATTAAACTAGTGCTAATTGAAAAGATGGGCACCCAAATAAAAGATAATCCTAGAAATATCGCCAATCCAGAACCGAATGTAGCACCACTTGCCAGTCCTAATGTAAAACTATCGGCTAGAGGATTATTTAAAACAGTCTGAAACATCTGACCTGCTAGTGTTAATATTGCTCCTGTTAATAAGGCCTCAATAATTCTTGGCAACCGAACTTTAAGCAATATCATTTGATTAAATGAATCCGTTAAGCTCCCTAAGTCCCATAGTAAATAAAGTCCTATGGCACCGATTAAACATATGCACCAACTTAGAAATGTTAAATATATATTTCTTGTCATTTTATCAACTCATCAATAATCTTTCTATTATTTCTTCTATTATAACTGATGATATAAAAGAATGGGACTGAGGGCAGCATTCTTTTATATTCGTAGACTTAGCTTGCATTAGTTATAGCATTTCTATATAACATTCTTTTTGCTAGGTCCCGTAGTTGCATAGTCGCAAAAATAATTAAAACTGAGAAAAGCTTGATTTAAAGCTCTTCTCAGTTCAGTCAGCTACAGGGGATTTGTAATGTAACTTTTCAATATAAATTGTACTAATCTCACTTTTACAATAACTATTTAATTCATATGAATTTATCTTTTATAAATAGCGTCTCTTAATTGTTTTAAACCTTCATCAATACGAGGGCCTGGACGTGAAATTTCATCACCGTTCACAGTTTCAATACGTCCATTTTTCACAGCTTTAATTTGACGGAAACCATCACGTTTTTTAATCACTTTATAGTAATCTGATTTAGATAGACCTTCTGTAGAAATGAGGATATCTGGATTCTTTTTAATGATACCTTCTTTATCCACTGGTTTCCAACCTTCTATATTTGAAAAGCTATTTTTAGCATCTAATTGGGATAACATGTCATCAAAAAATGTATGTTTGCCTGCTGTATATATTTCAGGTTTAGAAGAGACTTCCATAAAAACAGATTGTGACCTATGATGTCTTGGCACCGACTTTATTACTTTTTCAACATTGTGCTTCGTCTCATCAATAAGTTCGTTAGCTTCATGTTCACGTCCCGTTACTTTACCTATTTGTTTAAAAGTTTCATACGTTTGATCCAATGATTGTGCATCTTTCACATAAACCACTTTTACGCCATTTTTTTCAAGACTATCTAACACTTTCTTTGACGTTCCTTTTTGAGATTCATGCGCTAAAATTAAATCGGGTTTGACTTTTAATAATGCTTCTTTATTTAAATTCATTGTATCAAATTGTTTTTTCTCTTTTTTAACATCTTTAGGGTAATCGTCCACTGTAGAAACACCCACAATATCTTTTCCGAGACCTAATTCATAAAGAATTTCCGTATTACTTGGCATAAGCGACACGATACGTTTGTATGAATGCTCTTTCGAGTTGGAATCAGATTGATTACTTTGTTTATCTTCTTGTTTATGTTGATCGTTTTGTCCACAAGCGACAAGAATCAACATGACTAAACTAAGTAATATCCATAACTTTTTATTTAACACGTTCACACATTCCTTTCTAGATTATGTATATGTATGCATATATCATAACAAATAATATTAAATATTAATTTAAGTTTTTCATATTTAATTGTGTAATTTCATACTATTATTTGTTTCATGGAAAATTTTAAATATTAAAAAGCATTGAATATCTCTAAATTTAGAAATACTCAATGCTTTTCTTAACAGGCTCTATGTCAAATCGGACTGATGAGTCCTAATATTG
>NZ_JANJPM010000058.1:0-6273 GCF_026222585.1 Staphylococcus sp. SUC_1.2
ATAATACTTAAAGTTTTTCAAGAAATATTTAAATACTATACATATTTCACGCTTTGTGGGGTATATGGTATGTGATATTTAAATAATTATTTAAGAGAGGATGATGAACGTGTCTAAAAATAATTTTAGAGATGATTTCGAAAAAAATCGTCAGTCTATTAATTCTGATGATCAATTCGAAGATAATACAAACGAGTTTGATGAAAATTCAAATGAGTCCAATGATTTTGATAATCAATCAGACCAACAATTCCCACCTAGAAACGCACAAAGACGTCAAAGAAGACGTAACCAAGCTACTAATAAAAACAGAAAATTTGGTAATCAAAATTCTGATTCAAATGCTAATGGTTCACTTGATGATCGACACGATGAAGACTCTTTCAATGAGTTACAACACAATCAACAAGAAAATCATTTAGATAACGAGCCAATACATAAGGATGATAAACTTTCTTCTGAAAAAGACTTTAATAATGATGCTTCACGTAGAAATAATCGTCATGAAGCATCAAATAGAAAACATGATAAAGACTATGATAATGGTAGTTTGAATGATGATGATCGTCACCGTCGTAATCATGAAGAAGGTATCGATGAGCGTCAAGATAATCGAAATCACAAAGATCAACAAAACAAAAAGTCTCGACATGGCAAAGACGCTGCAATAGCTGGAGGTGCCGGAGTCGCTGGAGCTGCTGGTGCTAAAGCTGCAAAAGACAAACGTAAAAAAGATGAACATCATGACTCAAAATACAACGAACATAAAGATGATCGTGATTTAAATAACGATAATCAATTTGATCAAAACAGAAAACATGATAAAGACCTTCATGACGACCATCGTGACGCTAAAGATAACCATTCTAAAGAAGAACCAAAAAAAGGTAATAAAGGTAAAAAAGCAGCAGTTGGTGCAGGTGCAGCTGGTGCGGCTGGCGCAGCTGGGGTAGCAGCTGCAAAACATAAAAAAGACCATAAAAATAATAATCATAAAGATAATCATAGCCATAACAGAGATCATCAAGACGATCATAGAAATCATAAACATGAAGATGGTAATGATGGATTCCAAGCTCACAATGGTAAAAAGAAACGTGGTCTAGCTGGTATTTTACTTCCACTTATAGCTTTATTACTTATTCTAGCAGCACTTGCTATCTTTATTGGAATGTATTTAAACAACGATAAAAAAGATAGTAACCAAGCTGATAACAAAACAGAACAAACTGCTAACAAAGATAACAACAAAGATAGTAAAGACAAAGCTAGTAATGATAGCGACAAAGACAAAGCTAGCAGTGACAAAGATAAAGATAAAGCAACTAATGATGACGACTCAAATGACAAAGCTACAACAGACAATGATTCATCTAATAATTCAAGTGATGATAATAGTAGCTCTTCAGATAATAGTACTTCTTCAAATTCATCTGATAACAGTTCATCATCAGATAATAATGGTAATAACTCAAATAGTGACAATAACAATGGTAACTCTCAAGCTACTTCAAACAATAGCAGTCAAAGTAACAGCAATAATAATCAATCAAATAGCTCAAATTCAGGACAACAAACTCACGTAGTATCAGGTAATGAAAACTTATACCGTATCGCTATTCAATACTACGGAGAAGGTACTGTTGAAAATGTAAATAAACTTAAACAAGCTAATGGCTTATCAAGTAATAACATTTCTAATGGTCAAAAATTAATAATCCCACAATAACTTAGTTATCATTCAAAAGAGACTGAAACAAAATTGTTTCAGTCTCTTTTGTTTCAATGCACATATAATTTTAATTTTATATAAATATTGTGAGTGCTATTCTATTTAGAAATAGCGAAACAACTGCTATAATATATGGGTGATTAAAGGAGGCCAATGACATGCAAAGCATAGAAAGTATTATTATCGGCGGAGGCCCATGCGGTTTAAGTGCTGCTATTGAACAAAAAAGAAAGGGTATTGATACATTAGTCATCGAAAAAGGGAATGTTGTAGATGCTATATATAAATATCCAACACACCAAACATTTTTCTCATCTAGTGATAAATTAAGTATCGGTGATATTCCTTTTATCGTCGAAGAAAGTAAACCTCGACGAAATCAAGCACTAGTATATTATAGAGAAGTTGTTAAACATCATCAGTTAAATGTTCGTGCATTTGAAGAAGTACTCACTGTTAAAAAAATTGACAATAAATTCACTATAACAACTACTAAAGATGTTTATGAGTGTAAATTTTTAACTGTTGCAACCGGTTATTATGGTCAACATAATAAGTTAGAGGTTAAAGGAGCAGAACTTCCTAAAGTACAACATTATTTTAAAGAAGCACACCCGTTTTTTAATTTAGATGTTACTGTCATAGGTGGTAAAAATTCTGCTGTTGACGCTGCATTAGAATTAGAAAAAGCTGGTGCAAATGTAACTGTACTATACAGAGGTGATCGATATTCAGCTGCCATTAAACCATGGATATTGCCAAATTTTGAATCATTAGTCAATCATGAAAAAATCACTATGGAGTTCAATGCGAACGTTACTGAAATAACAGAGAATAGCGTGATTTATGAAAAGAACGGTAAAGTTACAGAGATACCTAATGATCATGTATTTGCAATGATAGGGTATCACCCTGATTACGACTTCTTAGAATCTATTGGAATTGAAATTAATACAAATGAATATGGAACTGCTCCAGTTCATAACAAAGAAACTTTTGAGACAAATGTTGAGAATTGCTATATTGCTGGCGTAATTGCTGCAGGTAATGATAATAATGCAATCTTTATTGAAAATGGTAAATATCATGGCGGAATTATTACTCAAAGTATTTTAAGCAAAAAGCAAACACCACTTGAAAGTTAAGGACAGAAGTATAAAACAGCGGTATAGTTAATAAGAGCTGAGAACGACGCAATATTAGTGTCTTCTCAGCTCTTATCATCCTTATGAAGATAAATTAAGATGATTCAAAAAGATTACTAAGTAGTAACTTCTCAAGCAAAACCAATTAAATTACATTATTTTTCTAAAATCTTGTAATTAATTTTGTTTTTCAAAATAATTTTTTAATTCGACAATATTGAGTTGATTACTTAGGCCAATTAGTAACTTAAGTCTTGCTTTAGGACCATTTAATCCATTTGAAAATATTAAACCTTTATTCGCTAATTGAAAGCCACCACCTTCATAGGCATATACTGGACTTACAATCCCATTAAAAGATCTAGAAACTAACACAATAGGTATATTATTATCTAAACAAGTTTGGACACCTTTCAAGCAACTTGGAGGTAAATTTCCTTGGCCTAAAGCTTCAATGACGATACCATCTACGTTTTGTTGCGCATAAAAATTAAATATGTCACTTTCCATGCCCATATAAGCTTTTATCAATGGTACTTTCAACTGATAATTTATTATTTTAAATGACTGTTGTTTATAAGGTTGATTATAGAATTGAACATTATCTTTAGTTAATATTCCTAATGGTCCTTGATTTGGACTTTGGAAGGTATTGATATTAGAAGTATGCGTCTTCGTTACATTTCTAGCAGTATGTATTTCATCATTGAATACGACCATAACGCCTTTGTCATTTGCATCACTAGAAGAGGCTACACGAATTGATGAAATGAAATTATATAATCCATCGGAACCAATTTCATTAGAAGATCTCATTGCACCAGTTATAACCACAGGACATCTAATGTCTAATAATAAATCTAAAAGGTATGCGGTCTCTTCAAGAGTATCAGTACCATGTGTAACTACAAAACCATCATATTTACCTGTCTTATTAGCTTCAATAATTATATTTCTCAACTTCTCGACATTTTGAATCGTTATATGAGGAGACGGAATATTAAATGGATGAATTTCATCAACATTAGCGTATTGGCCAATAATGTCTCTATGAAGAGATATTGGATTTACATCATTTGTTACTACCTGACTAAATTGGTTTTGCGACATACTTATTGTGCCACCAGTATGTATAACTAATAATCTTTTCATTTCGTTCCTCCTATTTTTAATTTACATATTTATGATAAAATAATACAAATAAAACAACAAGGAAGGATAAATAATATGGACTTAATAAATATTGCCTTGGATGGTCCTGCAGCTGCAGGTAAAAGTACTATTGCACGACAAGTAGCTAGTAAATTGTCTATGATTTACGTTGATACAGGTGCAATGTACCGTGCGATTACTTATAAATATCTTCAAAATGACAAACCAGAGGATTTTAAAACACTCGTTAATCAAACGACGTTGGAATTAACCTATGACAAAAGTAAAGGACAACGAATTTTATTAGATAATCAAGACGTCACTGATTTTTTAAGAGAAAATGATGTAACTCAAAATGTATCTTATGTTGCTTCTAAAGAACCTGTTAGAACATTTGCAGTTGAAAAGCAGAAAGATCTAGCAGCTAAAAAAGGAATTGTTATGGATGGCCGAGATATTGGCACAGTAGTATTACCAGATGCAGAATTAAAAGTGTTTATGATCGCTTCAGTTGAAGAAAGAGCTGAAAGACGTCAAAAAGAAAATGAACAACGAGGTATCCCATCAACATTATCACAATTAAAAAAAGAAATAGAAGAAAGAGATCATTACGATATGAATCGGGACATTTCACCTTTAAAAAAAGCTGATGACGCCGTCACAGTGGATACAACTGGTAAAACGATTGAAGAAGTAACTGAAGAAATAATGACTTTGGTTAACAATATTTAGACAAATAAGGACAGCTATTTAGAGTGATTCGTATTTAACTAAGTTTAAAGTGCGAATTATTTTAAATAGCTATTTTTATTCTATATAATTAAAAGTGGTAACTATTAAGCACTTTTTTAATCGTATAACATATATTTAGTTCGTATAAAAATTATAAATTTTCAAAAGTTATAAATTAGTTAAATTTTCATTTTATAATTTTAATAATTGATAATTTTTTTAAGAACTTATGAAACTAAAGGGGAATTTCTTGACAATTCTACTGGTTTATAAGATGTTATATGTATGTAGTGTATAAGGAGGCAAACAAGATGACTGAAGAATTCAATGAATCAATGATTAATGATATTAAAGAAGGTGACAAAGTCACTGGTGAGGTTCAACAAGTTGAAGACAAACAAGTCGTAGTTCATATTAATGGTGGCAAATTCAATGGAATCATTCCAATTAGCCAACTTTCAACTCATCATATTGAGAACCCAAGTGAGGTAGTTAAACAAGGTGATGAAATTGAAGCATATGTTACTAAAATCGAAGTTGATGAAGAAAATGACTCAGGTGTGTATATTCTTTCAAAACGTCAACTTGAAACTGAAAAATCATATGAATATTTACAAGAAAAACTTGATAATGACGAAATTATTGAGGCTAAAGTTACAGAAGTAGTTAAAGGTGGCCTGGTTGTAGATGTAGGTCAACGCGGTTTTGTACCAGCTTCACTAATTTCAACTGATTTCATTGAAGATTTCTCTGTATTCGATGGACAAACTATTCGCATTAAAGTAGAAGAATTAGATCCTGAAAATAATAGAGTCATTTTAAGCCGTAAAGCAGTAGAGCAAGCTGAAAATGATGTGAAAAAAGCTTCTTTATTAGAATCACTTAATGCTGGTGATGTTATTAAAGGTAAAGTTGCTCGTCTAACTAACTTTGGTGCTTTTGTTGATATCGGTGGCGTAGATGGTTTAGTCCACGTTTCTGAATTATCACATGAACATGTTGATTCTCCAGAAGATGTAGTTTCTGTAGGTCAAGAGGTAGATGTAAAAGTTAAGTCTGTAGAAAAAGATGCTGAACGTATTTCACTTTCTATCAAAGATACTTTACCTACACCATTTGAAAGCATTAAAGGACATTTTCATGAAGATGATGTTATTGAAGGTAAAGTTGTGCGTTTAGCTAACTTCGGTGCTTTCGTTGAAATTGCTCCAGGTGTTCAAGGTTTAGTGCATATTTCAGAAATTGCTCACGAACATATTGGCACACCAGGTGAAAAACTTGAGCCAGGACAACAAGTTAATGTTAAAATTTTAGGTATAGATGAAGAAAATGAACGTATCTCACTTTCAATTAAAGCTACATTACCTAAAGAAGACGTTGTTGAGAGCGATGATGCTACAACTCAATCTTATTTAAGTAATGATTCAAATGAAGACAATCCAACATTAGGTGATGTCTTTGGCGATAAATTTAAAGACTTAAAATTTTAATCTCAAGTTATCATACAAACTC
>NZ_JANJPM010000059.1:0-4887 GCF_026222585.1 Staphylococcus sp. SUC_1.2
AATTTTAGTTATAACTTTCAACTTCATCATCCCTTTTTATTTCACGATATCATAATTGCATTATTCCAATTTCCTTATTGTTTGGAACCAACAGAGCTTGATATGTTGTTGAGTTGGTACTTCGTTGGGATTAATCCCAACAAACCACCAACCAACTCGCTAACTCTGTTAGCTAACATATCGCTCATTCCAAACAATAAGTTTTCTCGGCATAATTGCGTGTTCTACTTTTTATTTTTTAATTTCGTAATTATTGAACCTATAACAACTAAAATAGCGAAAGTAATAATCCAACTTACAATAGTAACCACTTTGACTCCTCCTTTTGCTATAATTAGTAATAGGAGTAGCGACTCCCCCTCAGAATTACTTAAAAAAGTTTAGTAATTGTGATAGAAATTCGAAAATCGCTCTTAGTAAGTTGAATAAACTTATTAAGAGTTTTTTTATTTAAAAATATCTTTCGTCTAACTTTCTTCGTAACCACTCATAAATAAATATAAATAGTCCGATAAAGACAATATAAGGGGCATAATAAGCCAAATACCATAAAAATGATATAAACCCTTCAGATGACTTTATTTTGCTCGCTATGGCTTTCTGAAGTGTCTCTACGTTGAAAAAGGATAATATATCTGTTCCCATTGTCATAATTAATGCAAAAAACATAAACACTAGCATGATTGTTCCTAACGTAAAATATAAAAACCTAATTCGCTTTTTATAATTCTCTTGTATTTTCTTCATTTCTTCCCACATGGCTTTGTTATCTGATCTTATTTCTTCTAATTGCGAATTTACTCGTCTATTGATTTCCGTCGTATCTACATCATGCAATCGACCACTAAGACTTTTAACAAAATTTTTCTGTATTGTTTCGTTTTTATCTTGAAAGTCCTTCGTCTCTTCCCTTAGTTCTGTTATTAGTTTTGCTTTCTGCGTTTCGTGTTCGGTCTGTTTGTGTTGGAGTTCTGTAATGAATTTCACTAGCAATTTGTTCTGCTTTTTTAGTTCGTTTAATTCTTTCCTGTTTAAGTCGCTCTGTTTCTCGTTCGATTGCGTCCCAGTTGACTCTGTGTTTGTCTGCGAAGTCGTGGACTGATTGTTCTTCCCGTTTCTCAAACTCATATTCTAGTGCCCCCTTATCGTAATCTTCACCAAGCGTTTTGCCACGTACCCATTTATTGACGTTTTCAGGCTTATAGGAGACATTTTTGCCCCTTACCTTAAATGAGATACCTTTTTCTTCTAAATGCTCTGAAAAGCTCTCTAAATCGTTTGTATGCTCTTTAGCATATTCAATCTGTTCTCTTAAATCGTCTTTCCAAGAATATTTACCTTTTTCTATCAACGATTTTTCGGCTTGTGTATACCTTAATTTCGCAGTATCTCGCTTTGTCACGCTTAACCCATTCTCTTTGCAAACTTCATCATTTTGTTGTTTTATTAATTCTCGTTGCTTTTTATTACTTTGATATTTTTTACCTGTTTCTAAATCAATCGAATTAATAACAATATGATTATGTACATGGTCTTTATCAGTATGCGTATAAATCGCTACTTGATGATTTGGTGCTACTCTTTCTGCTAATTCCAAACCTAGTTGATTACACTGTGCAGGTGTTACTTCGCCTGGCTTAAACGATTGAATAATTGTATGTGCTTGAATACCATCTTCTTTGCCATACAAGGCTCTTGTTTGTTTAAATGCCGATTTTGCATAATCAACATCACAATTTAAGCCACTTTTTTCTTCTGCTCGCTTTTCTGCATAATTGATCGCTCTACTTGCCGACTTCGTATTGCCTAATTTAGTCGTGGCCATTTTCATCACTTCGTTTTTCTTTTATCTCTTTAACTAAATAGCCAATATTAATAATTCCTATGATTAACATTATTGTTGCTATTGAATATGAATTGGTATATAAACTCCAAATTGAAAAAACAAAAGCAAGCAATAATATAACTGAACTTGTTATTATTTCTAAATTTTTTCCCATATTTCATTCAACCTTTCACGTACTGTATTGATATTTCTACTTAAAGCGTCATAATCTGGGTTTTCATGTTGATGTTGATTGCAATATTTAGCAATCTGATTCATATTTGCTCCTAATTTACTTAAATCTTTCGCAATCGATTGTCGCGTTTCTTTATCAAATTTTGGTACGACTAATCGACTGCCTTGTGCCTTTTTCTTTACGAAAGCAGGCACACTCATATTTAAAGTTTCCGCAGATTGTTGTAACTTTAAATATTCGGACTCGCTCACACGAAAACTAATTTGTTTTGGCTCCTTACGGTTGGGTTTACGGTTTTTCCCAACAGTAGCGTCGCCATTCACAAAATCGTTTTGTTCGCTCATTAAATCCCACCACACTTTCTTCGAAAATTATTACTTAATACAAATTTAGATTAAATCATAATCTAAATTTCATCAAGTAATAAAGTGGTTTGGCAAGCGTCGTATTTTCTAGCCACTTCGTGCTAAAAATACCGGCTTGTTGGGGAATATCCCCAAGCCCCTTATGATTTTTTTCTATTGAAAAAAATAGCAATTACTATTGAGTAATTGCTAAATACCAAATGCTCAAAAAAGTGAGCATTATAATTGAGTAATTACTAATCAATATAAATATATTTAAATTGAGTAATTACTCATAAAAATAAGTGCAAATTAAATTAGTAATTACTCATTATTATATGTTAAAATTTGTTGAGTAATTACTAATACATAAAGGTGGTTATTTTATGCCTAGTTCATTTAATAAAAAAGCAAAAACTATAAACGTTAACTTAACACAAGATGAGTACAATAAAATTCAAAAATTAGCAGAAATTCGTCATCTTAACCCAACCAGCTATACAAAACTTGTTGCTTTAGGTAATCGCATTAAGCCAACAGTTATTAAAAGTGAAGATGATACGAATGATTTGCATGAAATCATAGAGCAACTCAAAAATAGTAATAATGCTTTAAAAAGCGAGAGAGATACATTCAAAGAAAAAGCTAATCTATTTGATCTTTTTCTTGAACATGTAAATGAAAATGCCTTTATTGACTTTGATAGTTTTAAACATGATACAGAATTAAGAAAAGCTATTATGAACTTAAAAAAAGACAGAGAAAACCTATAACTAGAGCGTCCTTATTTATATAGTTCTAATACTTTAACTTCATTGAAAATCTCCTAACACTAATAAATTAAACCGAATATTAACTCAATGAAATAGCATAAAGGTTCTAAACCAATCACAATAGAAACTATAATAGAAAAAGTGGCTTTTAAAAATTTTCTTTCCTTCATGTATAATAAACTTACGCTTATACAAATTACCCCTAGCACTAATTCTAATAACTGTAAAATATATTCGGGTATAGCATTATATTTAATTACTATAGAAACCAAAACAAACATACATATCAATATACATATAATTACAAAGCCGTTACCTTTTTTCATTATAGTTCTCCCCTTTTTTCTTATTGCCAAAATTCTATTTGCTTTTGCAATTGTTTTTCATTAGCTTTTAAAGTTGATTTCATCAAATCTGTTAAATCAACTGGAGAAATTTCTTTAATCAAATTTTTATATTTATACTTCGCATGTCTTTCTAATTTCCCCCATGCATCTTCTTCATGAAGTAGCATATAAATCATTGCTTGCTCTTTTACTTTTTCAGGTGCAGTCCAATCAGGTTTTAAAATGTGTAAATCATTAAAGCAATCATTCCAATAATCAACCATATCTCGTTTTAGTTCAATCTCTACACGCCATAGATGTTCAGATATAACTTCAACATCTGCATTATCTTTACGTTCTTGTTTCTTGTTATAAATTCGAATAAATCTATCACTATCACGAACACCAAAATATTTTGTTTCTGGTTTACCATTACGACCATAAAAAACAGTTTTCTTAACTGCTTTATCAGTCATTGCGTAGTAATCACTTAAATCAATTTCAAAATCAAAAGCCAAATCTAATCGTGTAAACCCATCATCTTCTATGTAGTCGATAATATTTTGTTTTAACCAAAGCATTTCTTCATGCGTAAGTTTATTCGGATTAAATTCAACACGCATATTACGTCTATCCCATGTATCTGCTTTTACTTTGTCATATTCAATATAGACTTTTTCTTGAAGTGCTTTAGCTTTAAATTTTGTTTGAAGAATATCCCAAAGTCTAATTTGTGGCTCAATACTCATAAATTCAGATAGTTTTTGAGCATTATTTTTATTAAGATTTCCAACAATTGTCATAGCATCAAAACTTAATTTTGGTTGAGGGGTGGTAAAAAAATTACCACTTAACCGGCTATTAGAGTATCCGGTTGAGGTGTAATTTGTAACTTCTTGTGATGTGCCTTGCTTTGAATAAATTTCTTGCTCTTTTTTACTCATAAAAAAACAACTCCTTAATTATTTTTAAGAAGTCGTCCACCCGAATTTATATCTTGATGTATATTTAAATATCGTTTAATATCTAAATATACAAACTCATAAAAAAACAACATATGATTTTTTGGTGGTTGTCGTTCACTAACTTTGGCGAGGGTGTGGACGACTTCTTTTTTATTTTGTTATTAATATAACACTATCAAAAGACTTGGTCTAATTAGATCAGGTCTTTTTTATTTAAGCATTTATATTATCTCATAGCTAAATTATTTTAAGCTACGTCCAGTTTTCTCTTTATATTTATCTTTAATCATTTCTGACGGAACTGCAAAAACAAACAACAAGATAAATAATATAAGTGACATATGTGGAATATCTTCTAAGAAATACCAACGCAAGTGCCAATCAAACATCATATTAGCAAACGTAACTGCATACTTTAAAAATAATAATGCTACACAAATAAAAGCTAATCCATCTAA
>NZ_JANJPM010000060.1:0-4806 GCF_026222585.1 Staphylococcus sp. SUC_1.2
CGATGCTTTCGCAAGACTAAAATATAGAAAATAATAAAGTCTCCTAAAGTGAAGCGACCCCAAAAGTTAGATCAATACCTAACTTTTGGGGTAATTTATTTTTTGAATACCTTTTGGAATTGAACATATCCAGAAATGTAGTGTTCAATATCATCGATACTAGTAACAATTTACATAATTACATTAATTAAATATATATTATTTGATAAAACAATAACATTAAAAGTTAATGTTTATGCAACTTTAACTGAACATTACCACGAAACACTAACTAAATTCTTGAAAAATAAAAAATTATTTCTAAAATAAATTTCCAATAGGTCAAACAGAAATAATACCAAATGAATTTATAGTCGAAAAATAAGAAATACTATGACAGAAATAATACTAACTAATCCAAACAAGCTAGCAATTGTAATTGGTTAAGATGAACACGATATAAAAATACTTAATATTTATGATCGAGAAGGTAATAAGATTGAACATATAAACATTAATAAAAGAAAAGATATTTCTACCAAAAATCAAATAGAAATAAAAGAACATAAAAATTTACATCGTTATCTCTTCTTTAAATGAGTCCAAAGCCAACTAATTACATAGAATTAAAAAATAATATTAAAAGTTACATAATAAAATACTAAAAAATAATCAAATGCTCATCATAATTGTTTAAATCGTGAAAACATTAAAATTTGAGAAGAGTGTGCTTGAATATGAATTAAATGCAACGAAATATTAAGAAAGAAATTCTAAAAATTTTTAAAGTCAGATTTGGGATCTTGATATGAAGTGAAAATAATAGTTTCTTTTTCTCCACGTATAAATCCACTTTTATATTTAAGTCCTAAAATAAAAGAATTATTAAATTTAAATAAATCATATTTATAATACTTATATATTTGATATAAATCTTTTACAGTATAACTTTGGCGATCTTTAATTCTGAAACGACCAGTTAGATTTGTAGCTATCGAACTAGATAATTTTAGTTTTTCAATCAAATACTTAGTATATTTTTTTCGATCTACATGATTTTCAAATAACTCATTAGCTAACTCATAGATTTCAGAAGGATGTGGTGAGTTAGTCATATTTTTTAGTAATGTATAAGTATAAATTTCTCGACCTTCAACATAGCCAGTTTTACTACTATTAGTTGACCAACTCTTCATGTTAATCTTTCTATTTTCTAATTTTTCATCTATAGCTTTTAAATAATAAATGAGTGGGCCCATTCCCTCAATTGTTTGAGACATATCACTGTTAAATTCTTCAATGATTTGTCCAGTATCATTATTTACTCTAATATAACTTTCCCCTACTTGACTAAGTTTCTCAAACAGATTATCAAAATCAAATTCTACGTCATTCCTCCTCAAAATATTAGGTAATGATTTAGCTATTTCTGGAAAATCTGTACCAGTTACAGAAGACTTTAGTAAAGTTAGAGAATCTTCATTACATAAATAATTTAAATCATTTATCAATAATTCTTTGTTAGGATACCAAATTATATTCTTACTTCGAACTTTATTTACGACTTGTCTTAATTCTATATCCTTACATAGAATATAATCTGCATTACAATTTTCTAACTCATCCACTAATTGTAAATGTGTTTCACTAGACTTATGACCTAAATCACTAATTTTTCCAATTGCAATGATTTTATTTCCTTTGTAAAATCTAGTTTGACTATTAAAAGCTCTAATTGCATTAATCATTGCAGGCAAAGAAGCATTATGTGTATCATCCAGTAAAGTTAGTTTATGAGATTTTGTTTGTATTTCTTTCAATGCTAATATTTTTGAAAAAGGTTTGAAATTCTTAAGTAAGTCTTTCTTTATTGGTAAATTTAGACTTTTCAGAGTTAGCATACTTGCTAGTGTGTTAGAAACCATTCCTTCACTAATCGTATTAAGTTGATAAATGTCTGTTTCGTTATTTTGGTCATTTATTAATAATTCAATATTTCCTTTATTATACTTGATGTTATCTACAGTTAAATCAGCATTACTATCCTTTTTAATACTATAAGTTAAGACATTATTTGTATTTTCTCGCGCTTTGTCTACTAAGTAATCTGCATATAATGTATCGTTATTAACAATTGCCACTCCATTATCTGCAAGTCCCTCAAAAATCCTTGTCTTAATTTTGGCAATATCTTTAACAGACTTAAAAGTTGAAAAATGTGCTTCACCTATACCAGTAATAATTGCTATATCAGGTTTTAAGTAAACTGCTGTATTTTCAAGATAATTAATAGCATTCAAAGATGTTTCAATCACAGCAAAGTCTGGATTTTTGATTAATTTCAACATATTATTATAAATGGCTGCTCGAACGTTATTGTTTCCTCTGTTTTCGAGTACATCAAAATCACTTAATAAGCTAGTAATTAACATTCTAGTTGAACTTTTACCCATTGATCCAGTTATTGCAACAACCGGATTTTTATATTGATTTCTAATATAAATAGCTAGTTTTTTAAATGCTTGAACTGAATCTTCTACAATTATTTGAGGAACAGTAAATTTTAAATTGGAAATATAACTTTCCGTTATAATTAAACCAATCTCTTCATTTTGGCTGTCAACTAAATCATTACCATCTAAAGCATTTTTATTTCTTCCCAATTCTCTTGCCCATGTTTCTTTATTTGGAGAAAAATATGCAGTCTTTTTGCTTTTTACAAATTTATAGATGGTTTCAAAATCATTTATTTCATTTGATTCTCTATTATGAGCATCCTTTAATGTTCCACCTATAATATGATAAATCTTTCTAATTGTTAGCATAATCAATACCTACTTCCTTTGAATACCTTTTGATACTGTACATACCCTGACAAATAATGCTCAATATCATCAATACGGACACGATAACCATGATGTTTAATAAAGAAGCTTCCTAAAATTCTAGATGGATTTTTAAAGTACATTGCAGTTTCAGGGTAAAAGAAGCCAACTCTTTGATAATCTGCTCTAATATCAATAACTTCTTTTAAATATTTTTCATCTATCAAATGATTTACTAATTCCTCATAACTCGTTTCTTTGGCTTTTTGTACTAATCGATAAGTAGCCATTAGCATTTCCAAGAATGTTGGGAAAGTAGTTTCACGGTTTTTAATATAATTTAGATATGTATTCACATTTTTTATCCCAAATTCAAAATATTTTTCTTGAGGATTAATTTGAACTAATTCATTTGTACAATATCCTAACCAATGATCATGATATTGCCAATATTTTTTCTCAATGAAACGATCCATTAAATTTTCTACAGTTTTCAACCATAACTCATTTTTATCTCTTTGATATAGTCTCAACAAAGCAAGGGCTGCTTCGCCATCATAATAAATGATTCTGAATTTCTCTTTAACACTTAAATCAGGATAATTCAATAAGTGCGTCGTTTCATATGTATCTTCATCAATCATTGAAAGAATACCGTTCGCTACTTTTTGAGCAGCTTCAAGATATTTAGGATTATTCTCATATTTCAAATATTCACATACAGCGAATATAAATGAAGCATTTTGTCCCAATTTAATTTCATTAGTGTCTTCCGTATCATCATAGACATACGCTTTATCTTCAACTTCAAGTAATTGATTTGAAATAACATAATCAATTGCTTTTTCAACAGGTTGCAAACTTTCACCTAAATATGCTAATCCTTCTATTAAGGCATATGTAGAAGATGAATGTCTTAGTATATTATAAAAACCAATTTCATTATCAAAATGTGGGAAATACCCATAAATATATTTACCATTATCTAACAACATATTTTGTAAGAAATGAGTGCTGCTTTCAATTAATTGATCAATTTCACTCCCCAAATGATCTACTTTTCTTAAACCTTTTCTATAACCATTGTTGTATAGTTCATATACTTCTTCATTATCTATAAAGAAGCCTTGTGTATAAAATTTAACAACTTCTTTTTCGTCATAAAATTCACTTGAAAAAGCCTTTTTGTTAGTCGTGTATTTACGTAAATAATTATTAATATTTTTATCAGAAAGAAATAGTTCTTTAGTTGTATTATCTGGTCGGACAAAAGCATTCGCATTAATTTCTTCAGGTAAAACGGCTAAATTCCATAGACTATCAAATGCGATACCAAAATCCACATAATTTCGTCGTGTATTAATTAACGTTTTTTTCAATTCTGTAAATTGAACTTTTTCAGTGGATGTAACAATATCTAATTTAATCCACTCGGGAAATTGACCTGTTTTCTTTTTAAATTTAAGTGCTGATTTCGAAATATCTTGCTTAAGGTAATTCGTTTTTTTGAACAGTTTAACTTGAGATTTGATGTTAGGTTTACCCAAACTTAAAAAAACATAATTATTAATTTCAATTTTATTATTTACTGCGGTTAATAATTTTTCTAATTTATATTCAAAATCCATAGTTTTCACCCTATTTATAATTATTTATCCTCTTTCTATCAATTAATATCATAGTATTTAAAATAAAACCAGGCCCTGAAAGGCCTGGTTTTAAATTTCATTGTGTCAACATGAAATCTACTTATTATTTTTCATCATTATTTTCGTTTTTACGACGTCTGCCAACTAAGAATAATCCTCCAAGTGCAGCGAATAATGAACCAAATAATGTGCCATTATTTTGATTGTTATTACCAGTATCAGGTAATTCATTACTATTTGATTTATCTGCTTTATCATTATGAGCTTTATCTGCATCTGCGTCTGCATCTGAATCTGCGTCTGCATCTGAGTCAGCATCTGCATCTGAATCAGCATCTGCATCTGCGTCTGCA
>NZ_JANJPM010000061.1:0-4621 GCF_026222585.1 Staphylococcus sp. SUC_1.2
CTTGCCAGTATGCTTTTTTATAATTAGTGATAGAGACTAATTATAAATAGTGTAGGTAAATTCTAAGTTGTAAATACAAGTTGCATCCTACAAATTAATAATAGCATATCAATTATTTTTATCAATGATACACCAAAAGAAATTTATTTTTAATATTTTATAATAAATGAAATTTATAGTGTTTTATAATTTGAATAATAAATACATAGTTATGATATCATTAAATAACTAATCTAATTGGAATCATTCCGCTTTAGATTGTTTTGAGAAATAATTAAGAACGATTGTATAAATCGTAATGCCAATATCCATGATTCAATACTTTAGATAATGATTACCGAACTGTAGAAAAAATAACTTTAAATAAATACTACTAAAATTAGAATGCATGGGCATATGTAAACGAGTTAAGGTATATATTAAAACTTTAAATAATCTGTATTTTGTTAAAAAGCTTAAATTGAAGATATTCATATAAAAATGCAGATTTCTACAATTTAGTTTACATAATATATATTATAGGAAGTTATGTATATAACAATTAGGGGACCTATTCTATTTTAATGACACTGCAATGATATATTTTAGTTATCATTCTTTGGTTAACATTGATCTATCTAAAATGATTGACTTAGTTATAATTTGTTAGGATAAAAATCATATACATAATATATGATGTATCAAACACTAATATGAATTTAGTGTTTGATATTTATGACAGAATTTATTTTGATAATTAATATAGTAATGAATCAATTATTGAATGCTTAGCTAGTTTACATAATGCAAGATACCATATGAATTTGCAGATAAATAATTTATATCTTTTGTTCTACCTTATCAATTTAAAGATTATCGGTGATATTGGAACCATTATTTCTAATAACAATTATTTCAAAGAAAGACTTTAATATCATAAAAAGTGATCCATTCTTATAAGTTTGACTATCGTCTCGTCTATTAAGACGATTTTACTAAATATACCTTTCCAGTATTATGAGCAACATACCCCTTTTAAAATCATCAAATAAGTCAATAAGGCTACTTATTTTAAGTCTAATATACATGTTAAAGAAATCACCAACAATATAAAAGGAATATGTAATATTTTAGGTAAAATAAGATAATAAAATGTAAATATTTAATTGATAATGATTATCATTTTCTATTATAATACTTTCTAGGAGGTTAGAAAATGCAAAAATCATTTAAATATATTCTATTAATTTTATCAGTTATTTTAATCTTATCAGCATGTGATAAGCAATCGGATTCAAATTCTTCATCTAGTAAAGATACCATTACAGTAAAAAATACATATGAATTTAAGGATAAGAATCATACACATAGTAGAGGCAAAAATAAAACAGAAACAGTTAAAGTACCAGTTAATCCGAAACGTGTAGCAGTACTAGATTATGGCGCGTTAGATATTATGCAGCAAATGGGACTTCAAGACAAAATAGTTTCTATTGCTAAAGGACAAGGTGCTTCATTTTTGCCTTCTTCCCTTTCGGAATTTAAAAACAGTAAATATACAAATCTAGGCAATCCAGGAAGACCTAATTATGATGAATTAGCTAAATCAAAACCTAATGTTATCTTTGCTTCATTTAGACAAGCACATACGAAAACAATAGATGAAATGAAAAAAGCGGCGCCTAATGCTAAGATTTTATTTGTTAGTCCCGATAATGATAATTATATTTCATCAATTAAAGAACATACGACATTGTTTGGTAAAATTTTCAAAAAAGAAGAAAAAGCAAAAGCACTTAATCATAAATTAAGTGAAGAAGTGAAAGAGGCTAAAAAAGTAATTAATAAAGATACCGTATTACTTTTAAATGTTGATGATAAAGGCATTAGTGCCTTCGGACCAACTGGTAGATTTGGAGGCTTCTTAAATAAAGATTTAGGAATTAACCACGCTGATCCTAAAATGAAAGCAAATTCAGCTGGTAATATAGTTACTAATGAGTATTTAAATAAAATTAATCCTGATAAATTGTTTGTAATTAATCGAACTAAAAATGCGGATGACAAAACGTTACCTTCTGCTTTGAATAATCAAGTGATAAAAGATATGAAAGCAATAAAAAATCACCAAGTCTATCAATTTGAAGCTAATGCTTGGTATTTTAGTGAAGGTGGCATTGAAACAACTATTCATCAATTAAACAAAATTGAAAAAGCCTTTAAAAAATAATCCTTTTATACACTATTAAAAATATAAATGGGAGTGGGATAACGAATTCAAAATGAATTCTATCCTACTCCCTTATATTTATCTTCTATCACGACGACGATACATGTACTCGTCGTTATCATATTTTTTCATCTCTTTTTCCAATTGCTTTTCTTTACGTTCTCGGCGCCATCCTCTTGTAAAATACCATAAAAGGAAACTAATCATTAAACTGATAATGGCAAGAAAAGCGGCATAGCCTAATAAAGGCTGGAACGTTATATTATAAAAATTAGGAATAAAGAAAGCTAATACTGCTAAAACAACGAAGGTAATTACTGCTGCTGAAAACCATTTTTTCAGTACCAATGTACAAAAGACAGTTAATACCATCATTGCTAGGATTGTGATCCAAAGATAATTTGGCATATCAAATATCGTCATAAAAAACGCCTCAACTTTTATATTTTATAATATGTAATATACAATACTTTTATAAATAATTATACCTTCTTAATTATTAAAATGACTCAGACTAAAGGCTTAAAACTGAGTTTACAAATAATATTATGTATAATATATATGAGAATAACTATTTAGGAGTGAATAAAATGAACACAGGCTTACCACTCAGAAAACATGTTCCAGATAATGAAAAATGGAATTTAGAAGATTTATTTACGAATGATGAAGCATTTTATAATACTTTAAATGATGTATTAGAGAAATCCGCTCAATTTAATCAAAAATATAAAAATAATTTATCAGAAACTAAAATTATTCTAGATGCACTTAAAGAATATGAAGACTTACTTATACAATTTGATCGATTAGGTAATTATGCTGAACTTAGATTAAGTGTTGATACTACAAATGAATTAGCGCAAACATTAAATGCCAAACTATCAACATCTTATGGTAAGATATCTAGTTTATTATCATTTGTTGAATCTGAAATAATGATACTCTCTGATGATAAATTAAAAGAGCTAAAAGAGCAGTTCAATAGTCCTCATTATCTAGAAAAATTAATAAAACGTAAACCTTATCAATTATCTTCAGAAGTTGAAGAAGTGCTTGCCAGTTTGTCGCCTACTTTTCAAAGTGCTTATGAACTCTATGGAACAACTAAAATGCTTGATATTGCGTTTGAATCGTTTGAACATAATCATGAAATGTATCCTTTAGATTATGCAACTTTTGAAAATGAGTATGAAGACAGTTCAGATCCAGAGTTTAGACGTAAAAGTTTCGAAGCTTTTAGTAATGCATTGCGTAAATATCAACACACAACAGCTGCAACATATAATCAACATGTACAACAAGAAAAAATTGAGGCTAATTTAAGAGGCTATGATTCTGTTATAGATTATTTACTACAAGAACAAGAAGTTACACGTGAAATGTATGATAGACAAATTGATGTCATCATGAGTGATTTAGCACCTGTGATGCAAAAATATGCTAAAATACTGCAAAGAATTCATAACTTAGATAAAATGCGATTTGAAGATTTAAAAATATCAGTTGATCCTAGTTATGAACCAGATATTTCAATAGAAGACTCAAAACAATATATTCACGGTGCTTTAGGTGTTTTAGGCGATGACTATATTAAAATGGTTGATAATGCTTATAATCATCAATGGATTGATTTTGCTCAAAATAAAGGTAAAGATACTGGTGCGTATTGTGCTAGCCCTTATTTTACGCATTCATATGTATTTATTTCATGGACAGGTAAAATGGCAGAAACTTTCGTATTAGCGCATGAATTGGGTCACGCTGGTCATTTTACATTGTCACAAAAACATCAACATTTATTAGATTCAGAAGCATCTATGTATTTTGTAGAAGCACCTTCTACAATGAATGAAATGCTGATGGCAAACTACTTATTTAGTAATAGTAATGATGCACGGTTTAAACGATGGGTGATTGGCTCAATTATATCTCGCACATATTATCATAATATGGTCACGCATTTACTGGAAGCAGCATATCAAAGAGAAGTATACAAAAAAGTTGATAACGGTGAATCTTTAACAGCACCCGTTCTTAATAAGTTAATGAGAAACGTTTATGAACAATTCTTTGGTGATGCGGTTGAACTTACTGATGGAATGGAATTAACTTGGATGAGACAACCACATTATTATATGGGATTATATTCATATACGTATTCAGCTGGATTAACTATTGGCACAGTGGTCTCTCAAAAAATTAAAAAAGAAGGACAAAAAGCAGTCGATGCATGGTTAGAAACGTTAAAAGCTGGAGGAAGTAAAAATCCAGTTGAACTTGCAAAAGTAGCAGGCGTTGATATAACAACAAATGCCCCACTTAAATCTACTATTGCGTATATTTCAGAATTAGTAGATGAAGTAGAAATACTTACAAATGAAATCGAACATAATTAATGTATTATAAAGG
>NZ_JANJPM010000062.1:0-4294 GCF_026222585.1 Staphylococcus sp. SUC_1.2
TTTTTAACATCATTTTTGGATAGTATGATGTTGCACCACGATGATGTCTGAATTTATCGAATTCAGTTTTAAGAATTGTTTCTACAATATCATTGACATGTCGTGAAATATTATTTGAGGGGCCATTGGTAGAGTAAGTTGAGTTATATTATAATCTTTATACATAAGGCCGCTCGTTAATTTAGTTTATTAGTGTTTATTAAATTATACGAAAGGTCCTTTTTTTTAAAAAGTATTTTGGCGAGACTCTTGAAGGAACAGAACAAGCTGAAGACTACAGGCTGAAGCTGTCCCCTAAGAAAGCGATCCAACAATATGAAGTATTGTAAATAAAGAAGCCAGTAAATGAATTTATAAAAAAATCATTTGCTGGCTATTTTGCTAGGAATTATGTCCTAGCCTCTTCTTTTAGTTATTTAATTGTTTATTTAAACATATTAACTTCAAGGAATAACTCAGTCAATTAATTTATATACATAATGACTAATCTAAAAGAAGTATTAGTTTAACTATTTATAGTTGTAATTAACCTAAAATAGATTTTAAAAAAAGTTGCCACTTATCAATAACTTTATTTTCATTAAAATTGTTAGCATGTTTTTTACAAGCCTTAGAAAATTCATTTCTCAAATTAACGTTATATAGTAGTTCTTTTACACAATGATATAATTTTTCTTTATCATTTTTATTAATTAAGAAACCATTTTCTTTATTTATAATTAGATCTGAAGGGCCATACTTTGAATCATAGCCAATAGGAGGAATACCTTTAGCTATTGTTTCTAATAGACCTAGATTGAATCCTTCCATTTTACTAGTTATTAAAGATAAATATGCAGTTTCTATTTCTTGATCTAAATCCTGAATAAAGCCACGTAAAAAAACATTATTTTCTAAATTTAAATTCTTAATTAAAGTTTCATATTTTTTCTGTTCATTACCAAAACCATATAGATGTAATTGAATACTAGGAAAATCTTTTACTAGTTTAGAGATAAGTTCAATTTGATGCTCTAATTGTTTTTCTGGAGAATATCGAGCTATAGAAATAATTTTATTTGAATCTGTTAAATTTTTGTTTTCATTATTAAAAGAACTATTTTCAGTATAACCTACTGGAATAGTATAAACAGGAATAACATTATTTATTCTAATAGATACATCGATTTTTTGTTGTTGAGTTGACACTATTATTCCAGAATATCTTGTTAAATTATTAAATAAAGGTTTATACGTATTTTTATTTCTGAATCATAAACGTTGTTAATGTTTTTAACATGAGTACTATGCAATATTGCTACAACTGGTATTTTAATGTTACATTTATTAAAAATAGGGGAGGTTTTAATGTTTTTATCACTTAAAAATAAGTCTCCAGATTCGTATAATGTTTCTATCGCAAATGATAATAATGAATTATTATCTTCAAAAAATTTAATTCCATCAGATGCATAATATATTATAGATTGTACTTTAGGAATTTTATCTTCTGGATTATAATATTTTTCAAATTTAACATTCTTACTAGGTGAATAATATTGTTCCATAACAACTTTCTGATTAGTTGTTAGAACTTTAGTACAACTTAAAAAACCTCTAGTATCATATAAATCTCTACGAATTTTACGTTGTTTTATATCAAAATAATTAATATAATCTAAAATATTATAATTTGAATCTACGAAATGAACGTACATTTTATACAATCCATTTTTATAAATTTTGATATCATTGGTATCTACAACGTATTTAAGAGTATAGTTACAATCATTTTCCCAATAGTTTATCCAATTAAAATATTTTTCTTTAACATTTAAACTGTCTTGAAGTACATCGTATAAACTAAAAACATCATTTTGATTGATTTTTAATAGTTGAGCGTGTAAATAAAGCCTTGGTGACCATGAAACAAATATCAATTTATTTGAAATTGAATTTTTTTTAAATAGATTTAATCTATTAATCATTGCTTTTTCTATACCAGTTAATTTACGACCTAAATTATTTCCTACTGAATATATCACTATTGGTCTCCTTTATTCTTAATATTTAGAGTGAAAAAGTGTCTCAATCGTTTTAACTGAAGGATAAGAAGTAAATATAATCGATTGTTTATCTCCTTTTATTATGCCACTTTTATATTTTCTTCCTATAATAATTTTGTTAGAGAATTTAAATAAATTGTCTTTATATGATTTAAGAATTGAATATAAATCATTAACTGTAAAACTTTGACGTTCTTTTATTGTGTGTCTACCAGTTAAATTGATAGCAACAGAATTAGATAAATCTAGTTTTTTTATTATAGAGTTTATATATTCATCTCTATGTAGCCCATTTTTGAATAAATACTTAGATAATTCATAAGTTGGAGAATACATAGGTGAATTCAACATATCTTTCATCAAATTATAAGTGCTTGTTTCTTTTCCCTCATAATATATATTATTATTAGTTGCCCAATTCCCTATAGTAACTGTTTCATTTTTTATATTATCATCTATACCTTTTAAGTAATTAAAAATTGGGCCTAAACCTTCAATAGTAGAAGAATTCTCAGAATTATATTGTTCAATAATTTTATAGTCATTATTATTAACAATAATATAACTACGACCATTTATAGATTGGCCATCAAACAATGAGCTGTTAGAGTTATCTTTTTGATAAGTAAGTTATTGGATAAATCTTTAGCAAGCTTAGGGAACTCAGTTCCTCCTGCAGAAGATTTTAATAATGTTATTGAATCATTATTACATAGATATAATAAATCTTGTTCCATCAAAAATCTATTAGAATACCAAGTTATATGTTTGTTTTTAACTCTAGTTACTACTCCTTTTAGATCGTCATCCATACATAAAATATAATCAGCATTACTATTTTCAAGTACATTAACAAGCTGTAAATGTAATTTTCTAGAATGTTTACCTAAATCACTAATTTTTCCAATTGCAATAATTTTATTCCCTTTAAAAAACTTGGTTTGAGTGTCAAAAGCTTTTATTGCATTTATCATAGCTGGTAATGAAGCATTATGTGTGTCATCAATTAAGTTAACACGAAACTTTGAAGTTTTTATTTCTTTTAAATTTAAAACTTTTTCAAATGGTTTAAATGTAATTAAGTTATCTAAAGCTTTTTGTAAAGGTATATTCAATTGAGTTAAAGCAGCAAAACTAGCTAGAGAATTTTCAACCATTCCATTACTTATTGAATTAATTCGATAAGTATATTCATTCCCCTCAAATTCGACAGTTATATCAGTGAATCCTTTATTATATTCAATAGATTTTGGATATATAGTTGCATTTGAATCTGAAGTGCTATATGTTATAACATTTTTAGTGTTTTCTTTAGCACGATTAATTAAAATATCAGAATGTAAAGTATCTTTGTTTATTATTGCAATACCATTAGAATCTAATCCATCAAAAATACTTGCTTTAACTTCTACTATATTTAAAATATCTTTAAAAGTAGACATATGAGCAGCGCCTATACCTGTAACAATAGCAATATTCGGTTTGATTAAATAAGAAGAGTTTCCTACAGCATTTAATGCATTTAATGAGACTTCTAAAACAGCAAAATTTGGTTGTCTAATTAATTTACATAGTAATAAATATACTGCTGAACGAATATTATTATTATATCTATTCTGTAATGGCATATAATCTTTTAAACCAGCGCTAATAAGCATTCTTGTAGAACTTTTACCCATTGATCCAGTGATTGCTATTACTGGATTTTTATATTGTATTCTCATTTTTTCAGCTAAGTTACTTAAGGTTTGTGCAGAATCTTTTACAACAAGTTGTGGAATTTTATAAGACATATTAGAAACGTAATGCTCGGTTATTATTAGTCCAAGATCTTCTTTATCTTTCCTAATATATTCATTTCCTTCTTTAGCATTTGGCGATCTTCCAAAACGGCGCCAAGTTTTTTTGTTTGGAGAGATATATGCTGTATTTTTATTATGTATAAAAGGAAACCAGTTTTCAAAGTTATTTATTATATTATTTTCTTTATTCTTTGCATCATATAATTCCCCCCCTAATATATCGTGTAATTCTTTAATTGTAAGTGGCATATGCTATTTACTCCTTTATTTATTAATATTTTGCATTCAATTGTAATTTACATATATATTATAGCACAACATAATATTAAAGAGCTTGATATATTTAACGCAATGTAAAAAACAAGTTACAATCTTCCTCGATTGTAACTTGTTTTCATTTATAAATTCTAATGTTATTTTCTATATTTTAGTCTTGCGAAAGCATCA
>NZ_JANJPM010000063.1:0-4121 GCF_026222585.1 Staphylococcus sp. SUC_1.2
TGAAATAGTTCATACAAAAGACTCCTTTTTATTAAAATTATACTATCAATTCAACTTTGCAACAGAACCTTTTTTATCGATTTCCCGAGATATAACACTTACTTTGAGTTTAAGAAATTTACAATGTCTCTACATTCTTAAAATTTGAGCTTTATTATTATTAAATATAAATTTTCAAGTTTGTTTTGTTAATTACGATTAAATTAAGGATATTAGCAATTCTACTTCATCTTATTAACTAGATAAATCACTAAAAACTTACTGATATGACAGTATTTTCTAGATTAATATTATATTAAACAAAATACAAATTAAGCTTAATACTATATTAATAAATCATTGATACCATAATGTTGTAGTTGAAAGGAAACAAAAACTACGTTACGTAAATAAAACACATTATTAGGAGGGCTGGTATGCAAAATTTAACAAATGCAGAAACTAAAAATGTGAATGGTGGTAATAAATTCACTGATGCGGTGAATGCTACAAAAGATTGGTTCGGCCGAGTAGGTAAAGGCGCGGACAAAGCACACGAAGATAATGGTTGGCCATAAAATTAAATATTCAAGAAGTACTAAAAAATATAAAGGTGGTAATAACATGAAAGAATTAACTTATGATGAACTTATTAAAAATAACGGTGGTAATAATGAAACTGATCCAGACGGATTTGCTGAACATGTTGGTTACGGGATTGGCAAAGTTTCTGATGGCGTTAAAAGTTTTGTTGGTAACGTTGCCGACGAACTTAAATAATTTAAATTATAAAGGATGGTAATCATGAAACATTTAACTGAAAAAGATTTAAAATCTATCAATGCTGGTGATTTCTGGGGAGACCTAGGAACTATTACTGGTAATGTTATAAATAGAGTACCTAAATTTGGTAAAAGTAAAAGCAAAAATGATAAATAAGATTAATATACTTAATTAACATAATTAGGGCTGGGACATAATTTTATATCTCAGCCCTCTTCTACATATTTCTTTATCATTCTAGTAATTTTTGAGACAAGCTAAGGAAGTGGTAACTCAATGAACATTAAATACATTAAACAATATGACGAAAAAGATTGTGGGCCAACATGTCTAGCCATGATTTCACAATCGTTTGGCAAACGTGTATCAATACCACGTTTAAGAGATTATGCTAAGACTGATAAGCTTGGGACAAACTTGTATGGTTTGATTAAAGCTGGAGAACATATTGGCATAAAATTAACTGGTGTTAAAGTAGATTCTGTAAAAGAATTAAAAAAAGTAGAACTTCCAATTATTGCACATATTGTAAACAAACAAGGATATAATCATTTTGTTATTATTGAATCACTTAAAAAAGATAAAATTCATATAGTAGATCCAGCTAAAGGTAAGTATAAATTAACCAAACAACAATTTAATGAAATATGGACAAATATTGCTGTATTAGTTAAAAAGACGGAATCATTTAATAGTAGAGATGAATCACCTTCTTATATGAATATATTTACGGATATATTTAAAAAGAACTATAAAACACTGATTACAATAGTTATAATTTCTGTCTTAATAAATATAATTGGAATCATTGGTGCTTTATATTTCAAAATATTAACCGATAACGTCATTCCATCTAATGTCCTATCAAATTTACATACTATAAGCATAGGCGTACTAATACTTTATATAATCAATGCATTAGTAACCTATTTGAGATATCAAATGATTTTAAAACTTAGTTTAGAAATAGATATTGGCCTTATGAAAGACTACTTTAAACATGTATTACACTTACCAATGAATTTTTTTGATACACGTAAAAGCGGAGAAATATTGCAACGTTTTATGGATACTTCAAAAATTCGTGAAGCACTATCATCTTCAACCGTAACACTACTTGTAGATACATTTATGATTATAGTTGGGTGTGTATTATTATATTTACAAAGTCCAACGTTGTTGCTCATTACAGTCATTTTTATACCATTTTTTATTTTATGTAGTCTAATGATGAAACAACCATTCGAACACTATAACCAAAAAGTTGCAGAAAATGATGCAGAATTGAGTTCATATTTGATTGAATCTTTTGATGGTAGTAGCACAATAAAAAGTTACCAATCAGAGCCTGATCGTTTTGAACAAGGTTCGCAAAAGTTTAATCAACTTATCAACAACTTAATACGTTTAGGGCAACTTTCAAACATACAACTGACAATTAATAATTTCCTTAAAATTACTGTCAGTTTAGTAATCTTATGGATAGGTAGTTATTTTGTTATGAATGACCAGATGACTTTAGGAAGTTTGTTAGCGTTTAATGCACTTACAATTTTTTATTTAGGTCCAATTGAACGTTTAATTAACATACAACCAACGTTACAATCATCGTTTGTGGCTGCTAGACGCATCGCGGAAATAACAGATTTAGATACTGAAGATAAATTACATGATAACAACTATCCATTTATATTTAATAACGTTATAAACATGGATAATGTAAAATTTCAATATGGATATAGAGATGTCATTTTAGACGGTATTAACTTAAAAATTAATAAAGGACAAAAAATCGCAATCGTTGGTGAAAGTGGAAGCGGAAAATCCACAATTGGAAAACTATTAAATCATTATTATGACGTAGCAGAGGGTGAAATATCTATTGACCAACGCCCAATTAACAAGATACAACTAGATGAACTAAGACATCACATTGGTTACGTTTCACAAGAAACTTTCTTATTTGCAGATACTATTTTAAATAATTTACTACTTGGCATGAACAAAGGAAAATCAAAAGAAGATATTATAAATGCATGTCAATTAGCTGAAGCTTTTGATTTCATCCAAAAACAACCCGATCAATTCAATACTATGCTAGAAAAAGAAGGTTCAAACTTATCTGGCGGACAAGCACAACGTATTTCATTAGCACGAACATTTCTAAAGGACCCAGATATTTATATTTTTGATGAAGCAACAAGCGCTTTAGACAGTCGAACTGAATTCAAAATCATGCGACATATTGATAACTTAATTCAAAGTGGTAAAACAGCTATTGTCATTTCTCATAAACTAAGTACTATACAAAATGCTGATGTTATTTATACCTTGAAAAATGGAAAGATAGTAGAAAAAGGTACTCATAAAAATTTATTAAAAAATCGAAATGAATACTATAAACTATGGCAATTACAAACTAAAAATAAAGAAGTATAACACTCATTAAAACACGGCTTTCAGAATCGAATAATTATTATTCACTCCACCCTTTTTCACTGCAAACATTACATCTGCAGTCTTTGAAAGAGGGCTTTTTTTATGCCTAAATCTAACTTTGTGATAAATGTCGCAAATGAAAATAGGATTGAAAATTTATCACTTTTACCACTTTTTAGAGTGACAAAAGTGGAGGAATTTTGAAAGATTTTAATCCTAAATTCTCAAAAGATTCTAGACATCTTATACTTGGTCAAGAAAAAATAATATTGGTATTGAAAATATAGAGAATTTAATTTTAACGCTATCATCTGAAGATAGCGTTTTTTATTTTGTTAAACTAGGAGTATAGATTTTAGTTATTAAATGGAATTAGTGACAATTAAGTTCATAAGTTTATGATGTGGTTTTCTCCTGATGTCACAATGAAAAATATATTGGTACATACATAGGGGATAAATAATGAAAAACTGGGTTATCCAACTTAATGTCAAAGCTTATGAAATTTTTTGAGGAATCAAAAAATTAAGTACGATTGACCGGAAACAAAGAAATATTTTTAAATATCCTTGTGATAAGTAATTTATTGCTTTGTTGTTATATATGTTTTTACTAATGTTATAAGTTCTTAATTTTAAGTTAAACAATAATTTAAATATTGCTTTTTAAAAAGCATTGTGTATTATTAAAATTATAGAAAACATTAAGGGGAAAAAATGAAAATGAAAACGAATATACGTACTTTTTCTAGTAAGAAGTTAGTGCTAGGGATTGTAACGACTGTTATTGGGATTAGCACAATTGCTTTAGTAAGTGAAAATGCATATGCGAGTACTTCGACAGTAAAATCTCAAATAGTAAAAAATACAACTAAACCAACTACAACGGTGAAAACAGTAAAGCCTATAGCGGTAAAAAAC